>NZ_JBFALS010000002.1:0-236568 GCF_040656295.1 Streptomyces sp. NPDC049954 | reverse complement strand
CCCGGGGGGGGGGCGGGGGGCGCCGCCCCCCCCCCCCCCCGCGCCCCCCCCCCCCCCCCCCGCGGGGGGCCCCCCCCCCCCCCCCGCCCCCCCCCCCCCGCCCTCTGCGTACTGCGTTCCGTGCCGGTACCCGGACACCTCGTGCGAGGTGCCGGGTACCGGCGCGGGAGGATTCCGATCCGGCCGGCCGGGGCCGGCGGGGGATCAGAAGTCCATGTCACCGCCGGGCATGCCGCCCGGAGCGCCCGCCGGGGCGGCCTTCTCCGGCTTGTCGGCGATGACGGCCTCGGTGGTGAGGAACAGCGCGGCGATCGACGCGGCGTTCTGGAGCGCGGAGCGCGTCACCTTGGCCGGGTCGAGGATGCCCTCGGCGACCATGTCGACGTACTCGCCGGTGGCGGCGTTCAGGCCGTGGCCCACCGTGAGGTTGCGGACCTTCTCCACCACGACGCCGCCTTCGAGGCCGGCGTTGACGGCGATCTGCTTGAGCGGGGCCTCCAGGGCGAGCTTGACGGCGGCCGCACCGGTCGCCTCGTCACCCTCCAGCTCCAGCTTCTCGAAGACCGAGGAAGCCTGGAGAAGCGCCACGCCACCACCGGCGACGATGCCCTCCTCGACGGCCGCCTTGGCGTTGCGCACCGCGTCCTCGATGCGGTGCTTGCGCTCCTTGAGCTCGACCTCGGTGGCGGCACCGGCCTTGATGACGGCCACGCCGCCGGCCAGCTTCGCCAGACGCTCCTGGAGCTTCTCGCGGTCGTAGTCCGAGTCGCTGTTCTCGATCTCGGCGCGGATCTGGTTGACGCGGCCCTGGACCTGCTCGCTGTCGCCGGCACCGTCGACGATGGTCGTCTCGTCCTTGGTGATGACGACCTTGCGGGCGCGGCCCAGCAGGTCGAGACCGGCGTTCTCCAGCTTGAGGCCGACCTCCTCGGAGATGACCTGGCCACCGGTGAGGATGGCGATGTCGCCGAGCATGGCCTTGCGGCGGTCGCCGAAGCCCGGGGCCTTGACGGCGACGGACTTGAAGGTGCCGCGGATCTTGTTGACGACCAGGGTCGACAGGGCCTCGCCCTCGACGTCCTCGGCGATGATCAGCAGGGGCTTGCCCGACTGCATGACCTTCTCCAGCAGCGGAAGGAGGTCCTTCACGTTGCTGATCTTCGAGTTGACGATGAGGATGTACGGGTCGTCGAGGGACGACTCCATACGCTCCATGTCGGTGGCGAAGTACGCCGAGATGTAGCCCTTGTCGAAGCGCATGCCCTCGGTGAGTTCCAGCTCCAGACCGAAGGTCTGGGACTCCTCGACGGTGATGACGCCTTCCTTGCCCACCTTGTCCATGGCCTCGGCGATGAGCTCGCCGATCTGGGTGTCGGCGGCGGAGATGGAGGCGGTGGAGGCGATCTGCTCCTTGGTCTCCACGTCCTTGGCCTGCTCCAGGAGCGCGGTGGAGACGGCCTCGACGGCCTTCTCGATGCCGCGCTTCAGCGCCATCGGGTTGGCACCGGCGGCCACGTTGCGCAGACCCTCACGGACCAGCGCCTGGGCCAGGACGGTCGCGGTCGTCGTGCCGTCACCGGCGACGTCGTCCGTCTTCTTCGCGACCTCCTTGACCAGCTCGGCGCCGATCTTCTCGTACGGGTCCTCCAGCTCGATCTCCTTGGCGATGGAAACACCATCGTTGGTGATCGTGGGGGCGCCCCACTTCTTCTCCAGGACGACGTTGCGGCCCTTGGGGCCGAGGGTCACCTTGACGGCGTCGGCGAGCTGGTTCATACCGCGCTCAAGGCCGCGCCGCGCCTCCTCGTCGAACGCGATGATCTTGGCCATGTGAAGTGGTCCTCCCAGGACGGGGTGGGCTGAGGGACCGTGTGGCGCCCGCGACGGACGGCCTGCGCACCGCACGGTTCCTTGCCCCGTACGGCCTGCGGGCCTCACCGACCCGGTCCTTCTGTCACTCTCAACGTCAGAGTGCTAACGCCTATGATTAGCACTCGGCCTAGGAGAGTGCAAGCCTCCCGGGAGGGCATGCCCCGAAGGGGCGGCCCCGGCGGCGGGCCGGTTCCCGACAGCCCGAGGGCCCGCACCCCTGGGGGTACGGGCCCTCGGCCACGTCGTCCGTTTATCGGTCGAGCGCTGTTCAGGCAGCCTGACGGACCATGTCCGCCTGCGGCCCCTTCTGACCCTGCGAGATCTCGAACTCGACTCGCTGGCCCTCTTCAAGGGTGCGGTAACCGTCCATCTGAATCGCGCTGTAGTGGACGAAAACATCCGCACCACCGTCGACCGCGATGAAGCCGTACCCCTTCTCCGCGTTGAACCACTTGACGGTGCCCTGAGCCATGCCTAACTCCCCTATTACTGGCCCTTGCACAGGAACGCACTTCGCGAACCCGGGTCAGACCTCACCCCCCAGACGTATGGGGGTGTGCGCCGGAACGCGTCGACCGCCGCTGAATGTATCTGCCCAACTGCCGTCTGCAACAGGTCAATCGGACGAGAAATCCAGGCACCAGGTATGGACTTATAGGCCGGAATCGGCGGAAGTTCCGGGCAATTCGGGCCCGGCAAAAGGAACGCAAAGCCGCAAAAAGGCAAGAGATTCGGGAGCGGGAACACCGGCTCACAGAAGCCGCGGGGCGCGTTTCCCGGGACACTTCTCCCGGCGCCCGTCAAGGCGCGAACACGCGGCGAATCAGTATCCCCAACTGTACCTCTGCCAATCTCATGGAATTGCCCCCTCCGCTTTTCCGCGAAGGGGGCAACACAAATGAGGGGACGGATTCCGGATGCGCTCAGCAGCCGCCGGCGACCGCCGGGATGATCGAGATCCCGGCGCCGTCGGGGGTCGCCGTCTCCAGGCCCTGCTCGAAGCGGACGTCGTCGTCGTTGACGTAGACGTTCACGAAACGGCGCAGCTTGCCCGAGTCGTCGAGGACCCGGCCGGCGATGCCGGTGTGGTTCTTCTCCAGGTCGGCGATGACCTCGGCGAGGGTCGCGCCCTCGGCCGGGACCTCGGACTTGCCGCCGGTGTAGGTGCGCAGGATGGTGGGGATGCGGACGTTGACGCTCATGGGGTACAGCCTTTCTCGGCCTGCTCGGCCGAAGGGCGGAGTGACGGCTCAGGCGGAGGGGCGGACACGAGGGCGGACCGGGGCACGCGGGCGCACCGGGGGCCGCCCCGCGGCCGCGTGCGGCTCAGTCGCGGGCGAGACCGGCGGCGCGGAACGCGTCGAGGTCCGGGCGGATGGTCGCGGTCGGCCCGGTGGTGGGCGCCACCGCGTCGAGCGTCTTGAGCCCGTCACCGGTGTTGAGCACGACGGTGGTGAGGCTCGGGTCGAGCGCCCCGGACTCGATCAGCTTGCGGGTCACCCCCACGGTCACCCCGCCCGCGGTCTCGGCGAAGATCCCCTCGGTGCGGGCGAGCAGCTTGATCGCGTCCACGACCTGCTCGTCGTTCACGTCCTCCACCGCGCCGCCGGTGCGCCGGGCGATGTCCAGGACGTACGGGCCGTCCGCCGGGTTGCCGATCGCGAGGGACTTGGCGATGGTGTTCGGCTTCTGCGGGCGTACGACGTCGTGGCCGGCCTTGTACGCGGTGGAGACCGGCGAGCAGCCCTCCGCCTGGGCTCCGAAGATCCGGTACGGCTTGTCGGCGACCAGGCCGAGCCTGATCAGCTCCTGGAAGCCCTTGTCGATCTTGGTGAGCTGGGAGCCGGAGGCCACCGGGATGACGATCTGGTCGGGCAGTTCCCAGCCGAGCTGCTCGGCGATCTCGTACGCGAGGGTCTTGGAGCCCTCTCCGTAGTACGGGCGCAGGTTGACGTTGACGAAGCCCCAGCCCTCGCCGAGCGGGTCACCGATCAGCTCGGAGCAGAAACGGTTCACGTCGTCGTAGTTGCCCTCGATGCCGACCAGCTCGCCGCCGTAGACGGCGGCCATGACGACCTTGCCCTGTTCCAGGTCGTGCGGGATGAACACGCAGGAGCGGAAGCCGGCGCGGGCGGCGGCGGCGCCGACGGCGCCGGCCAGGTTGCCGGTCGAGGAGCAGGAGAGGGTCGTGAAGCCGAAGGCGCGGGCGGCCTCGACGGCGATGGCGACGACGCGGTCCTTGAAGGAGTGCGTCGGGTTGCCGGAGTCGTCCTTGACGTACAGGCCGCCGGTGACGCCGAGCTCGCGGGCGAGGCGGTCGGCCTGGACGAGCTGGGTGAAGCCGGGGTTGGTGCTGGGGTGGGTGGCCACGTCGGCGGGGACGGGCAGCAGCGGGGCGTAGCGCCAGATGTTGTCGGGACCGGCCTCGATCCGCTTGCGCAGGGCCTCGGGGTCGCCCGCGGGGAGGTCGTAGGCGACTTCCAACGGGCCGAAGCAGCTCTGACAGGCGAAGATGGGTCCGAGCGGGAAGCGCTCGCCGCATTCGCGGCACGAGAGAGCGGCGGCGGGTCCGAGATCGACGCCCGTCTTCGCGGGAGCGGAGGTTTCGGCGGTCTGCACAGCCATGGTGGGGAGGCCCTTTCTCCTCATCTTCCTCGCGACGCATTTCGCCACGAGACGGAATTGGCACCTTCCCGAGCCGTGGGCCTCGGTGGCGGACGTACCGCCAGGAGACTCGGCCGGAGGGTTGCCGGGGCTTCAACGGGCCGTTTCCCTCTGCCCCTCTGGATGAGCGGTATGGCAGGCGGATCCTGAGGTCCGCCGCGTTTGTCACGTGTCCGGCACGTGGTGTGTCACGTGCTTGTCATGACACGCGGTGCGGGTGGCGCAGCCCGACATGGGATGGTCACCGGCACTGTCCAAGACTGTAACCGAAGCACCGGATCGTTGAGATAGTCGTCCGAACGCCGAGATGGAGATCACGGTCGGCCGCCGGGCCGGCCGCACCCAGGTAAGTCACTTCCGGTATTCCGCAAGCAGTACCCGCACGAGGGGACGCACAACGTGCTCGAAGAGGTGGAGCGCTGGCTCGACCGCCGTTCCTGGACCGCAGCCGACCGCACGCTGCCGCAGATCCTCGCGGCCAAGCAGGCGACCGGGTCCTCGGTGAGCGTGGTCCTGCCCGCACTGGACGAGGAAGCCACGGTCGGCGACATCGTGACCGTGATCCGGCGAGAGCTGATGGAGAAGGTCCCGCTCGTGGACGAGCTGGTGGTCCTCGACTCCGGTTCGACCGACCGTACGGGGGAGGTCGCCGCGGCGGCCGGAGCCCGGGTCGTGCACCGTGACGTCGTGCTGCCGGGCCTGCCCGCGGTGCCCGGCAAGGGAGAGGTCCTGTGGCGCTCCCTGCTCGTCACCGAGGGCGACATCGTGTGTTTCGTGGACTCCGACCTGAAGGAGTTCTCCCCGGACTTCGTGTCCGGCATCGTGGGCCCGCTGCTGACCGACCCGGACGTGCACTTCGTCAAGGCGATGTACGAGCGTCCACTGGGCGGCGCCTCGGGGCAGGGCGGCCGGGTCACCGAGATCATGGCCCGCCCGCTGCTGAACATGCACTGGCCTCGGCTGGCCGGTTTCGTCCAGCCGCTGGGCGGCGAGTACGCGGCGCGGCGCTCCCTGCTGGAGCGGCTGCCGTTCCCGGTGGGCTACGGCGTCGAGCTGGGCCTGCTCGTGGACGCGCTGCACACGGTGGGCCTGGACGCGCTCGCCCAGGTGGACGTCGGGGTCCGCAAACACCGCCACCAGGACGGGCAGGCGCTGGGCCGGATGTCCGCGGCGATCTACCGCACCGCCCAGCTCCGCCTGGCCAGGGGCCACCTCGTACGCCCCGAGCTGACCCAGTTCGAACGCCATCCGGACGGCGGCTACGTCCACCACACCCACGAGGTGGACACCCGGGAGAGGCCTCCGATGACGGAGATCCCCGAGTACGAGAGCCGGCGCCGGGCGGCCTGAGGGCGCCGGGCGGCCTCAGGGCCGTGGTTCCGCCCGCAGCGCCTCGAAGGCGGTGGGGCGGGCCGGGTGCTCCAGGTGGTCGCGGACGCGCAGGGCGCACGCGTGCGGGCTCAGCGTGGACGTGTCCACGTCGACGTCGTGCACGCCGTGGGCGTGCACGACCTCGTACTGGGCGGCGGCCAGGCCGGGCTCCCGGTCGCCGCGTGCGCGCTCGCGGTGTTCCAGTTCCGGCAGCGGGCAGCGCACCGCCAACCAGCTTCCTTCGAGGAGGTCGAGGAGTTCCCTCGCGATGCTGCTCTTGCCCGAGCTGGAGGCGCCGTTGAGCAGGACGACTCTGCCGCCCCGCGGGGTCCGGGGTATCCGGTCGGGCGCGGGCTCCCCTCCGTCCGCCACGGTCGCGCCCCCGCCGGTCGCCGTTTCCGTCCCCACTTCCGCCCCTCCCGTCGCCCTTCCTCCCGGCATCCTGCCGCGTCGCGCCGGCCCCTCCCCCGAGCCCTCGCAACAACTCGTACGTTTGAGCGCATATCGGGGCGGCTAGGAAGGGTCTATGTCTACGTCTGCTGATCAGTCGCGCGCCTCCGTCCTGGTGGCGTCCAATCGGGGTCCCGTCTCCTACACGCTGCACGAGGACGGCGCGCTGAGCGCCAAGCGGGGCGGGGGCGGGCTGGTGTCGGGGCTGTCCGCGATCGGCCCCGAGTCGGACGCGGTGTGGGTGTGCGCGGCGCTGAGCGACGGGGACCGGGAGGCCGTGCGGCGTGCCGGTGGCGATCTGGACCCGGCGGACAGCGGCGGGCAGCGCGTCCACATGCTGGGGATCGATCCGCAGACGCAGGCCGAGGCGTACAACGACATCGCCAACTCGGTGCTGTGGTTCGTCCACCACATGCTGTACGAGACGCCCTTCGAGCCCGCCTTCGGCCCGGAGTTCCGGGCGCGCTGGGCCTCCTTCCAGACGTACAACCGGGCCTTCGCGGAGGCGCTCGCGGCGCGGGCGGAGGACGGGGCGGCCGTCCTCGTGCAGGACTACCACCTGGTGCTGGTGCCCGGCATGCTGCGCGCGCTGCGGCCCGATCTGCGCATCGCGCACTTCTCGCACACGCCGTGGGCCCCGGTCGACTACTTCCGGCTGCTGCCCGACGACGTGGCCCGCGAGGTCCTGCACGGCATGCTCGGCGCGGACCGGGCCGGGTTCCTCACGCGTCGCTGGGCCGACGCCTTCGTGGCCTGCGCCGACGCGCTCGTCGACGGGACGGGCAACACCCGCATCGGGGTGCACGGTCTCGGGGCCGACGCCGACTTCCTGCGCGAGCGCGCGCACCGTGAGGACGTGGACGAGCGGCTGGAGAGGCTGCGGGAGGAAGTCGGCAGGGACGAGGAGGGGCGGCCGCGCCGGACCGTCGTACGCGTCGACCGCACCGAGCTGTCCAAGAACATCGTGCGCGGGCTGCACGCCTTCCACCGACTGCTCATCGCACGCCCCGAGTGGCGCGGCCGGGTCGTGCACATCGCCTTCGCCTACCCCTCGCGCCAGGACCTCGCGAGCTACCGGGCGTACACGGCGGAGGTGGAGCGGGTAGCGAACCTCATCAACGACGAGTACGGCACCTCGGACTGGACCCCGGTCCTGCTGCGCGTCGACGACGACTTCGCGCGCTCCCTCGCCGCCTACCGGATGGCGGACGTGGCGCTCGTCAACCCGATCAGGGACGGCATGAACCTCGTCGCCAAGGAGGTCCCGGTCGTCTCCGACGAGGGCGTCGCACTCGTGCTGTCGCGGGAGGCCGGGGCGTACGAGGAGCTGGGGCAGGACGCGGTGGTCGTCAATCCGTACGACCTCCTGGCGACCGCGGAGGCCCTGCACACCGCGCTCACGATGGAGCACGAGGAGCGGGCCGAACGCTCCAAGCGGCTCGCGGAGGCGGCCACCGCGCTGCCGCCCGCGCAGTGGTTCCTCGACCAGTTGCACGCGCTCACCTCGGACGGCTGACGCCGGGCCGGGGCCGGCGCCGGCGCCGGGTGACCGTGGCGGGCGGGGCCCAGTTCCCCGGCCCCGGGCGGGCTCCCGGGGCCGAGGCCGCCCCGGCGGGCCCGGCGTGCCGTGAGGACCCGTGGACCGCTGGGGTCGGCTCCCCGCGCCGTGAGGGCGCTGGGCGGCCCTTGGTCCGTTTCGCCCCGCGCCGTCAGCGCCCGGCCGCCCGCTTCTCCAGTTCCCGGGCCAGAGCCGTGAGCAGGGCCACGACCTCGGCCGGTCCGCCGGGCAGCGGCAGGTCCGCGCGGTCCACCAGCTCCGTGACCTCCGTACCGCTCGCGACCAGGACCCCGGGCAGCTCCGCGCGGTCCTGCTCCACCGCGGCGTACGCGGCGAGGTCGCCGAGGTCGTCGCCCGCGTACAGGACCGAACCGGCGGCGACCTCGTCCAGGTAGCCGCTCAGGGCCCGGCCCTTGTCGACGCCCGGCGGGCGCAGTTCCAGGACCATGCGGCCCGGCTCGAGGATCAGGCCGTTGCGGTGCGCGAGCTCGGTGAGTGGTGCGAGCAGCGCGTCGAAGGCCGCCCGCGGCTGCTCCGCCCTGCGGGTGTGGACGGCGAGGGACTGCCCCTTGTCCTCGACGGAGGAGCCCTTGGCCTCGCCGGTCGCGTCGAGGAGTCCGGGCAGTTCGGTGCGGGCGGCGGCCACCCCGGGGTGCGGTGGCGGCGTCCGCACGGCGTCGCTGACGGCGTCCCAGCGCTCGGCGCCGTAGTGCCCGAGGACGACGAGGTGTTCCAGGCCCCGCACCCCGGCGAAGCCGCCGTTGCGGACCGCGACGGCGGCCGGGCGGCCGGTGATCACCGCGACGGACCGCACGTGCGGGGCGAGTGCGGCGAGCGCCTCGACCGCTCCGGGGCGGGCCCGCGCCAGGTCCGGGTCGGGGACGATGTCGGCGAGCGTCCCGTCGAAGTCGAGGGCGATCACGGCCCGGTCGGGGCGGGCGAGCAGCGCGGCGAGACCGGCCCGGCCCGCCTCCGTCACGGGCCGGGGCAGCCCGTCCGGGACGGGGGCGTCCCCGGGTGTCCCGGAGGACCCGGGCACCTCGGGGGAAGCGGACGGCTCGGACGGCTCAGGCGTGTGGCTGACCATGGAACGAGCCTATCCACGCGAGGCGCTCCTCACTCGGCCCGGCCCGGTCGGGAAGTGGACCGAAGTGGGTGCCGTTCGGGCCCCTTCGCCTCACCGTGCCGCACGCCGCGCGTCCCGCACCCGGCGCAGCCGGTTGACGGTCACGGGGTCGTGCTTCAGGGCACGCGGGTCGTCCAGGAGGGCGTTGAGCAGTTGGTAGTAGCGGGTCGGTGACATGCCGAGGCGTTCGCGCACGGCACGCTCCTTGGCCCCGGGTCCGGGCAGCCCGGCCCGCTCCAGCGCCAGTACGGCCCGGTCCCGCGCGGACAGCCCGGTCTCCGCGCCAGTCGCTTCCGTGTCGGCGGCTTCGCTCTCGGCGGCTTCGCTGCCGATGGCTTCGCTGCCGACGGTTTCCGTTTCGCGGTCATCCGGATCGGCGCCGTCCGGCCCGGCGACGGCGCTCCCGGCCTCCGTGACGTCGGCGTCATCCGGCTCCGTCCCGATTTCTTCCTCGTCCACAGCGGTCAGCCTAGGCGGGCGCACTGACGTTTTCCCCGGTGAGCCACCCACTGGGCGAGTGAATGGACTAGACCTCTCACGGGTAAGGCGCGAAACTGTTTCACGTGAAACATGTCATCGCCCTGGATGTGGGCGGCACCGGGATGAAAGCCGCCCTGGTCGGGGCGGGGGGCGAGCTGCTGTACGAGGCACGGCGGGAGACCGGACGCGAACGCGGCCCGGAGGCGGTGGTCGAGGGCATCCTCGGTTTCGCCGAGGAGCTGCGCGGCTACGGGATCGAGCACCACGGGGAGCCGGCGAGCGCCGCCGGGGTCGCGATCCCCGGGGTCGTGGACGCCGCGAAGGGCGTCGCGGTCTTCGCGGCGAACCTCGGCTGGGAGAACGTACCGCTGCGCGCCCTGCTCACCGAACGGCTCGGCGGTCTGCCCGTCGCGCTCGGCCACGACGTACGGACCGGCGGGTACGCCGAGGGGCGGCTCGGCGCGGGCCGGGACGCGGACCGCTTCCTGTTCCTGGCCCTCGGTACGGGGATCGCCGGGGCCATCGGGATCGACGGGGTCATCGAGCCGGGCGCGCACGGCAGCGCCGGGGAGATCGGCCATGTCGTAGTGCGGCCGGGCGGCGTGCCGTGCGGCTGCGGGCAGCGTGGCTGTCTCGAACGGCTCGCCTCGGCCTCCGCGGTGACCTCCGCCTGGGCCGCGGCCACCGGCGATCCGCAGGCCACCGCGGCGGACTGCTCGCGGGCCGTGGACGCCGGGGACCCGCGCGCCCTCGCGGTCTGGGAGGAGGCCGTCGAGGCGCTCGCCGACGGGCTGCTCACCGCGATCACCCTGCTCGATCCGCGCGTCATGATCATCGGTGGCGGCCTGGCCGAGGCGGGGGACACCCTGTTCGTCCCGCTGCGGGCGGCGGTCGCCTCCCGCATCACCTTCCAGCAGCTCCCCTCGATCGTTCCGGCGACCCTCGGGGACACCGCCGGCTGCCTGGGCGCGGCGCTGCTCGCCTGGGATCTACTCGACACGGAGGTACGCGCCTGATGGCCGCCAGCACCGAGTACACCGTCCTGACCGGCGCCACCGCGGTCCTGCCCTCCGGCCCCGTCCCGGACGGGCGGGTGGTCGTGGCGGGCGAGAAGTTCGCCGAGCGGGCCCCCGAGGGCGCCCCCGAGCTGGATCTGTCCGGCCACTGGCTGGTCCCCGGCTTCGTCGACCTGCACAACCACGGAGGGGGCGGGGCGGCCTTCGGCTCCGGCAGCGCCGAGGACGCGCTGAAGGCCGTCCGCACCCACCTGGAGCACGGCACCACGACGCTCGTCGCCTCCACGGTCACCGGGGAGCTGGACTCCCTCGCACAGCGCGCCGGCCTCCTCTCGGAACTGGCGGAACAGGGCTCGATCGCCGGCATCCACTTCGAGGGGCCGTTCATCTCCCCGTGCCGCAAGGGTGCGCACAGCGAGGGCTTGCTGCGCCATCCGGACCCGGCCGAGGTGCGCAAGCTGGTCGACGCGGCGCGCGGACAGGCCCGCATGATGACGCTGGCCACGGAACTCCCCGGCGGCCTGGACTCCGTACGGCTGCTGGCCGAGCAGGGCGTGATCGCCGCCGTCGGGCACACCGACGCGACGTACGAGCAGACGCGGGAGGCCATCGAGGCGGGCGCGACCGTGGCGACCCACCTGTTCAACGCGATGCCGCCGCTCGGTCACCGCTCCCCCGGGCCGGTCCCGGCGCTGCTGGAGGACGAGCGGATCACCGTCGAGCTGATCAACGACGGTACGCATCTGCATCCGGCGGCGCTTGAGCTGGCGTTCCGTCACGCGGGCGCGGACCGGGTCGCCTTCATCACCGACGCGATGGACGCGGCCGGTTTCGGGGACGGCCGCTACCTGCTCGGCCCGCTGGAGGTCGACGTCGTGGACGGGGTCGCGCGGCTCGCGGAGGGCGGCTCCATCGCGGGTTCGACGCTCACCATGGACCGGGCCTTCCGGCGGGGGGTGACCGTGGACGGGCTGCCCGTCGAGTCGGTCGTGCGGGCCGTCTCGGCGAACCCGGCGCGGCTGCTGGGGCTCGGGGACCGGATCGGCTCGCTGGAGCCGGGCAAGGACGCGGACGCGGTCGTCCTGGACGCCGACTTCCAGGTCAAGGGGGTTCTGCGCAAGGGCGCCTGGGTGATCGCACCCGAACTCTCCTGAGGGTTCATCAACTGACCGGCGCTCACCTTTTCCCTCGGATCCTCCTCGGGTCCTTCTCGGATCTGCCCTCGGGTCCCCCTCGGATCTGCCCTCGGAGCGCGGCAAACCAAGTGGAGGCGGACCGTCCGGACCCCTGGGCGGACCGCCTCCGTTTTGGCATGATCAGTTCGCGTGCCGGCCGACGCGCGGTCGCCGGCGAGCGGCGCGCGTACGTCGCGGACCGTTCGGAGGGGAAGGGGGGCGACGGGATGATTCTGACCGTCACGCTCAACACCGCGCTCGATCTGACCTATCAGGTTCCCGCGCTCGTCCCGGGTGCCTCGCACCGCGTCGGCGAGGTGGCGGAACGCGCGGGCGGCAAGGGGCTCAACGTGGCCCGGGTGCTCGGCGCGCTGGGCCACCGCACGACGGTGACCGGCCTGTGCGGAGGGGCGACGGGCGAGCGGGTACGGGCTCTGCTCGCGCGGGCCGAGGGGGTCGAGGACGCCCTCGTGCCGATCCGGGAGCCGTCCCGCCGTACCGTCACCGTGACCGAGGGCCCCGGCGCCGTGCGACCGGCCGGGGCGACGGTGTTCAACGAGCCGGGTCCGCTCGTCGGTGCCGAGGAGTGGACGACCTTCCGCCGGACCTACGCCACGCTGCTGGGCGAGGCGACGGCCGTGGCGCTGTGCGGGAGTCTCCCGCCCGGCCTGCCCGTCGGAACGTACGCGAGCCTCGTGCGTGAGGCGCGGGCCGCCTCCGTTCCGGTCCTGCTCGACACGAGCGGGGAGGCGCTGCGCCGGGGGGTGGCCGCGCGCCCCGACGTGGTGAAACCGAACGCCGAGGAACTCGCGCAGCTCACCGGGTCCAGGGAACCGGCGCGGGCCGCCCGGGACGCCCGGCGGCGCGGCGCGCGGGCCGTGGTCGCCTCACTGGGTGCGGAGGGTCTGCTCGCGGCGACCGCCGAGGGCATGTGGCGGGCGGCGGTACCGCGCCGGATCGAGGGCAACGCGACGGGCGCGGGCGACTCCGTGGTGGCCGGACTGCTGTCGGCGCTCGCCGAGCGGCTCCCCTGGCCGCAGCGGCTGGCCCGGGCCACCGCGCTGGCCTGCGCGACGGTGCACGCGCCGGTCGCGGGCGAGTTCGACCGGGGCGTCTACGCCGAGTTGCTGCCGCGGGTGCGGGTCACGGAGTTGCGGGTGGGGTGAGGCGTGCCGGGCCTCGGCCGGGTCCCTTGTGCTGGAGCCCCTGTCGCGGCCGGGGCCCTCGGTCGAGGCGGCGGTCCGGGGAGGCTTGCGCGGCCGGGTACGCGAACGGCCCGGGGCGGCTCACGAGAAGCGCGCACACCGGGCCGGTTCCGTGCCCGCGAGGGCCTGAGAGGGCTGAGAGGCCTGAGAGGGCCTGCGGGCCCGTTCAGTTCTTGGCCCGGCCCTCAGTTCTTGAGCTGGCCCTCAGTTCTTCGCCTGCCCCGCCTTGAGCCACAGACGGTCGAAGTTGGCATCGCACTTGTCGCCGTCCTCGCAGCTGAAGACGATGCTGTTCGTGCCCTTCGTGAGGTGCGTGTAGACGTAGGAGTTGGTCCAGCCCTTCTCCCAGTCGCCCTCGGGGGCGCCCGCCCAGTTCTTGAGGGGCAGATCGCGCCGCTCCCCGCCGTTGACGATGAGGCTGGCCTGCTGGTCCTTCCCGGGGACGCCGTAGTCCAGGAAGATCGTGTAGTCGCCGTCCTCCGGGATGCCGCTCACGGTCCAGGTCAGCTTGGCGCCGACCTTGTTGAAGCCCGCGACGTAGATCCCGTCACCGGCCTTCGCGCCCTTGACGTCGGAGGACAGCGTCGTACCGCCGTCCAGCTTGAGCGCCTTCGCGTCGGACTTCGGCAGGTCCTCGGGCTCGTCGGAGGGGTCCTCGGAGGGCTGCTTTTCGCCGTCGTCCGGCTGCGACTGACCGGCGGTCGGGGCCGTCGGCTGATCCGCCTTGTTGTCCTTGCTGTCCCCCGAGTCACCCGTGGCCAGCGCGATGCCGATGCCCACGCACACGGCCGCGACCACGGCGATGGCACCGATCAGCAGCCCCTTGGTGTTCGGGCCGCGCCCCCGGCCGCCCGCCTGCTGCTGCGCGCGCCGGCCGCCCGCGGGCGGACCGCCGGGCAGCGTCTCGGGCGCCGCGTAGTGCGCGTTCTGCTGGGGGTATCCGGGGCCGCCCGCCGCCTGGCCCTCGTAGGGCTGCTGCGCGGCCTGCTGCGGCGGATAGCCGTACTGGCGCTCGCCGACGGGGCGGACCTGGTGGTAGGAGCGAGGACCCGGATAGCCGTAGCCGCCGCCCCCGCCGGGCGGGGTCGCGCCTGCTGCCTGACCGTCCGCGTACAGGTAACCGAACGGGTCGTCGGCGGCGGGTTCCGCAGGCGGATTCTCGCCCTCGGGCGGGTTCTCGCCGTTGTTGCCGGGCGTCATCCCTTGGTCACTCCTCAACGGTCGGGCTCACGGTGCGGACAAGCGGATCGGATGAGCGAGAGCGTCATCGGTCGATCCGGCGAGCCTACCCGCTTCACATGAAGGCCCGGCGTGCCCCCGGAGCCCCTGCCCGCCGGGGACATGGGCACACGGGGCCCGCGTGGTGACCGGATTCACGAATCAGGACAAGCCGGGGCGTGCCCTCACGCAAGGCGCACCAGGAACGGGGGACGCTCAGCCCGCGCGGCGGTGCTGACGGGAACGGGAGCGCTTCTCGACGTACATCCGCTGGTCCGCCGACTGCAGTACGTCGTCCGCGCTCTCCCCGCACTGCGCCCAGCCGATGCCGAAACTCGCGCCGACCCGGACCGAGCGCCCGTCCACCCTGATGGGCTGCGTGATGGCGGTGCGCAGCCGTACCGCGAGGTCCTCGGCGTCGCTGCGGCCCACTCCGTCCGCGAGCACGACGAACTCGTCGCCGCCCAGCCGCGCCACGGTGTCCCCGTCCCGCACCCCGCCGGTCATGCGGCGTGCGACCTCGATCAGCACGGCGTCGCCGACGTGGTGGCCGAAACGGTCGTTGATGGGTTTGAAACCGTCGAGGTCGCAGAAGAGGACCGCGAGCCCCTTGGTGCCGTCGTCCGGCTCACCCTCGGGCGGCGGGGCCACCGCGTGGACGTGGTGTCCGTAACTCCCGTACCCGTCTCCGTACGGGCCCCCGGGGCCGCTGTCCGGCGCGAGGTCGTAGGTGTGCCCGCCCGAGTCGTGGACGGCGCCCGGCCCGTAGGGGTCCCCGGTCGCGGCCGCGTAGGGGCCGCCCGCCGGGTCGTAGGCGGCGAAGCCCCCGGGGGGCGTGTCGCCGTACGCGGCGTCCAGGGACTCGACCGGGCTCGGCGGTCGCGACATGGGACGCCGGCACAGCCGCGCCCCGAGCCGGGCGCGCAGCTCCGCGCTGTTCGGCAGGCCCGTGAGGGCGTCGTGGCTGGCCCGGTGCGCCAAGTGCTGCTCGCGGCGTTTGCGCTCCCCTATGTCCTCGACGTGGGTCAGCAGGAAACGGGGGCCGTCGGCGGCGTCCGCGACGACCGAGTTGCGCATGTGCACCCACACGTAGTGGTCGTCCCGGCGCCGCAGCCGCAGTTCGGCGTGACCGCCCTCGGCCGAGGTGCGCAGCAGGGTGCCGAGGTCGTCGGGGTGGGCGAGGTCGGCGAAGGACCAGCGGCGCATCGAGGAGGCGGAGCGGTTCAGCAGCCGGCACAGCGCGTCGTTGGCCCGCAGGACGTGCCCGTGCTGCTCACCGCCGAGTTCCGCGATGGCCATACCGCTGGGGGCGTACTCGAAAGCCTGCCGGAAGGACTCCTCGCTGGCCCGCAGGGCCTGCTGCTCGCGCTCCAGCCGGACCAGGGCGCGCTGCATGTTGGCGCGCAGCCGCGCGTTGGAGATCGCGGTCGCGGCCTGGAAGGCGTACATCTGCAGCGCCTCGCAGCCCCAGGCGCCGGGGCGCCTGCCGTCCCGGGGGCGGTCCACGGAGAGCACCCCGATCAGTTCGCCGCCGGCCGCCCCGGCCTCGTACATCGGGGCGAGGAGCATGTCCTCGGGGTGCCACTCGCCCTCGAAACGGGGCTCGGGTCCCGGGGTGTGCCAGGTCGGTACCTCGTACTCGTCGAGCATGCGCGCCGTGGTGTGGGGGATGAAGCGCAGGGCGCCCCATTCCTCGCCCACCGCGAGCCGGCGCTCCCAGGCCTCGCGGGCGCCGATCCGGCCGGTCAGGAGGGAGTCGGCGGCCAGGTTGCCGGAGAAGGCGGCGACCACGAGGTCGCCGTCCTGGCGGACGAGGTTGACGGCGGCCAGTTCGTACCCGATGCCGTTGACGACCCCGTCGGCGACCGCCTGGAGCGTGTCGGCGAGACTACGGGCGGTGTTGAGGTCCGCCACCACCTGATGGAGCTGTCGCATGGTCGCAAGACGGACGTAGGGCTCCGACTCGGTCTCCATGCTCGCTCTCCCCGAGACCTCGACAGCAACTCCAGGATCCGCGCGTACTCGCCAGTGGGTCAGCCGCGCGCCGTGCGGGCCGCTGATCGTTCGATCACACCGGCTTGAATGGCCTCTGCCACTGAATCACAGTGAGCTGCGCCGCCGGTACTCAGGGTCAGCAAAATTTGTCTCCTGTGACTCAAGTCACAGCAGAAACCGGGGACTTCGCGACTCTCCGTACGCGACGTCCGCTCGGCAGGCGTACAGAAAGCGACGGTCGCCCCGCGGGAGGTGACGGGACTCGGACACCTCTCCCGCCTCGTCCGCCCCTGGGCCGCTCGGCTGTCCCCCGGGGGCGGGCAGGGGGGCGGAGGAGGTCCTAGGTCCGGTCTCGGCCGCAGGTCCGATGCGGGGGCCATCGATGCGGCGTTAGCGTTTCACTGTGCTCAAGTCTCAGCTGCCCTCCCCCGCCGCCCCGTCCGACACCCCCCATGCTGTGGGGGTGAGCGATGACGAGTTCAAGGCCGCGCTGGGCCGGCTGGCGGCCGGAGTGGTCCTGGTGACGGCGCACGAGCCGCAGACCGACCCGGACGGCCCCCTGGGCGAGGACGCGGGCATGACCGCGACCGCCTTCCTGTCCGTCTCCCTCGATCCGCCCCTGGTCATGGTGAGCCTGCGGGCCGGTTCACGGATGGACGACCTGCTGGCCGAGCAGCCCCTGTGGGCCGTCTCCGTCCTCGCGCAGAGTCAGCTCCAGATCGCGGGGCGCTTCGCCATGAAGGGCCGGGTCAGCGACCGGCTGCTGTTCGCGGACCTGCCCTTCACCCGCGGGGAGCACACCGGCGCCCCGCTCATGGGCGGCGCGCTCGCCACCCTGGAGTGCCGCACGGAACAGCAGGTCCCGGCCGGGGATCACGTGCTGGTCATAGGCCGCGTACTGAGCGCCCGACTGCCGGGCGGGGACGGCGAACCGCTGCTGTACTTCCGGGGCAAGTACCGCCGGCTGGGCTGAGCGGCGGGGCGGCGACCGCGACCGCCGTCGCGACGGTGGTCGCGGTCGCCGATACCACGGTGGTCGCGGTCCTTCAGGTCCAGTCGCGGCCCGAGCGGCCGCGTTTGCGATCCGACTTCTGCTTCTTCTCGCGCAGCCGCCGCTCGTTGATGCCGCGCGGGATCTTGCGGGCCTTGCGCGGGCGCGGTGGCGGGGCCGTGGCCTCGGCGAGCAGCGCGGCGAGACGGGTCGCGGCGGTCTCCCGGTTGCGCCACTGGGAGCGGTGCTCGGAGGCGCGCACGGTGAGTACGCCGTCCACGAGGCGTTTGCCGAGCCGCTCCAGGGCGCGTTCCTTCCACACTTCGGGCAGCGCCTCGGTACGACCCAGGTCGAAGCGCAGCTCGACCTGGGTGTCGGAGGTGTTGACGTGCTGGCCGCCGGGCCCCGAGGAGCGGGAGAACCGCCACAGCAGCTCGGACTCCGGGAGCACGACCGAACCGCGGATGACGTAGGGACCGGACATGTGCTCCATGGTCGCGCGTCCGGACGAGGACGTCACATCGTTTTCACGCCGGTACGGCCCCACGCGCGGGCGCGATCCCGGTGCCCGCGCGACGGGAGCGGCGGCCGGGACGGAACGGTAAAGAAAGCAAAGAAGGCAGGAACCTACGGGCCGGGTGTCCGCGTTCATAGAGGTGACGGCAGCTTCGCCCCCAGTGCGGAGCCCGGCATCTCGACGAAAGGGACTTCCCATGGCTGTAAGCCTGTCCAAGGGCGGCAACGTCTCCCTCACCAAGGAGGCCCCCGGCCTGACCGCTGTCACGGTGGGCCTCGGCTGGGACGTCCGCACGACCACCGGCACGGACTTCGACCTGGACGCCTCGGCGATCGCGGTCAACCCGGAGGGCAAGGTCTACTCGGACGCCCACTTCGTCTTCTTCAACAACAAGCAGACCCCGGACCAGACGATCGTCCACACCGGCGACAACCGCACGGGCGAGGGCGAGGGCGACGACGAGGCGATCAACGTCAACCTCGCGGGCCTCCCGGCCGACGTGGACAAGATCGTGTTCCCGGTCTCCATCTACGACGCCGAGAACCGCAGCCAGAACTTCGGCCAGGTCCGCAACGCGTACATCCGCATCGTGAACCAGGCCGGCGGCACCGAGATCGCCCGCTACGACCTGAGCGAGGACGCCGCGACGGAGACCGCGATGGTCTTCGGCGAGCTGTACCGCAACGGCGCGGAGTGGAAGTTCCGTGCCGTGGGCCAGGGCTACGCCTCGGGCCTGGTCGGTATCGCCCAGGACTTCGGCGTCAACGTCTGACCCGCCCGCGGCACCCGCGGCGGGCCTGTCGCCCGCCGCGGGGCCGAAGCGGCGTCACGCGCCCTTGTCCGGGCTCAGTCGGTGAGGAGTTCCGCACGGTAGGGGTGGGCGGGGTAGACGCCCAGTTCACGGACCTCGGCGGAGAAGAAGGACAGTTCCTCCAGCGCCAGGGCGACCGAGGGCTCCTCGGGGTGGCCCTCGATGTCGACGTAGAACTGGCTCGCGAAGAAGCTGCCGCCGAGCTGATAACTCTCGATCTTCGTGATGTTGACCCCGTTGCTCGCGAAGGCGCCGAGCGCCTTGTAGAGCGAGGCGGGGATGTTGCGGGTGCGGAACAGCAGGCTCGTGATGTAGTCCGTGCCCTCGGCGCGGTCCGGGCGCGGCGCGCCCTGGGACATCGCGAGGAAGCGGGTCGTGTTGTGGTGTTCGTCCTCGACCGCCTCGGCGAGGACGTCCAGGCCGTACAGACCGGCCGCCGCGGGCGGTGCGAAGGCGGCCTCGTGCGGATCGCCGAGTTCCGCGATCTCACGGGCGGCACCCGCCGTGTCCTCGGTGACCAGCGTCCGCCAGCCGTGCTCCTGGGTGATCTTCCGGCACTGCCCGAGCGCGTGCACGTGGCTGCGTACCGTCGTGATGTCCTCGATCGCCGTCCCGGGCGGGGCCACGAGGTCGAAGCGGATGGGCAGGAAGGACTCGGCGAACACCCGCAGCCCCGACGAGGCGAGCAACTGGTGCACGTCGGCGACCCGGCCCGCCGAGGAGTTCTCCACCGGGATCAGCGCGATGTCGGCCTTCCCCTCGGAGACCGCGAAGAGCACGTCGGCAAAGGTGGAACAGGGAAGCGTGCGGCTGGTGGGGAACATGGCGGCACTCACGGCTGCGGAGTTGCAGCCGGGCTCACCCTGATATGCGACGACGGTGCTCATGGCACCCAACGTATCGAAAGGGACGACACCGGCGCCGCGCTGTCCACGGAGCGGAGGCGACGGGCCGGGCCGGGCCGGGCGGCGGGGCGGTACGAGCGGCGAGCACGGCGACACGGGCGGCGAGCGAGGCGACACGGGCGGCGAGTCGCGACGCTGGCGCGGCACAGGCGGCGAACGGCGGCTGGCGCGGCACAGGCGGCCCTGCTTCAGGAGGCAGGGATTGCAGAGGCGGGCAGAGGCAGAGCCAAAGGCAGGGAGTCTCCGCCCGCCTGTGCCTGCCTGCCCTAGCTAGCCTCCCGTCATGACGAGACCGCCTTCCGCTCACGCCTTCTCCGCCGTCGACGCGCAATCCCGGCCGGGGCGACTCGTCGGCGTCCTCGACAGTCTGAACCGCGAGCCCTTCTACGCGGCGTACAAGCGGAGGCTGCGAGAACTGCTGAACGCGGCGCCCGGCCGGCTCCTCCTCGACGTGGGCGCGGGCGGCGGGGACGCGGCCCTCGCGCTGCGGGCGGAGAGCGGTGCCCGGGTCCTCACGTGCGACGTGTCGCACACCATGACGGCCACCGCGCGGGAGCGGGGCCTGGCCGACGCGGTGACCGCCGACGCACACCGGCTGCCTTTCCGCACGGCCCACTTCGACGGGGCCTGGGCGGACCGGGTGCTCCAGCACGTGCGCGCGCCGGAGACGGTGCTCGACGAACTGGTCCGGGTCGTACGGCCGGGCGGGCGCATCGCCCTCGCCGACCCCGACTACGGCACGCAGACCCTCGACCTCGGACCGCACGACTCCTCGGGCCTGGGCCGCCGGGTGCGGGAGTACCGGGCGACGCGGATGCTGCGGCACGGCCGGCTGGCCCACCGGCACGCCGGACTGCTGGCCGCGCGCGGGGTGACGACGCTCACCGCCGAGGCGCACACCCTGGTCGTCCGTGACCCGCTCGCCGCCGATCACGTCCTCGGCCTGCGTACCTGGGGGCACGCGATGGCCGAGGCCGGGGCGCTGCGGCCGGCGGAGGCGGACCGGTTCGTGGAGCTGTTCGACACGGCGGTGCGCGAGAAGTGGTTCACGTACACGGTGACGTTCTTCGTCACGGCGGGAACGGTGCCGGGGCGGGTGTCGTCGCCCGGCGCCCCCGCACCACGCCGCTAACCTCCCGGCATGATGGTCGAAACCCTCGTGCCCGTCGACAACGACATTCCCGGCCCGGTCCTCACCGAGCTGACCGCGCTGTACGCCTCGAACCGTGAGTTCCAGCAGCTGAGCGGGGAGTTCCCGGACCCGGAGGACATCCGGCCGGAGCAGGTCGCCGCCTCCCTCGCCGACGAACTGTCGCATCCGGACGCGGAGGTGCTGCTCGCCCGCTCCCGGGGGCGGCTGGTGGGGATCGCGGTGACCCGGCGCCACCATCCCTCGCGCTCGGACGACCCCGACCCGTGGATCGGGCTGCTGATGATCGACGAGAGCGCGCACCGCTCCGGTTTCGGCCGCCGGCTCGCGCACACGGTCGAGGACCGGTTCAGGGAGGAGGGGCGTACCGGGGTGCGGCTCGCCGTGCTGGAGGACAACACCATGGCGTTCGCCTTCTGGGCGGCCCTGGGCTACGTCGTCATCGACCACCGCCCCGACCTGGTGCTCGGCCGCCCGACCCTCGTCCTGCGCAAGGACCTCGGCCCGGGCCCGGAACTGGACCCGCCGGCCGGGGCTCTCTGACCCCCGGACCCCCTCATGACGGGGCTCGCCTCTCGTTACGGCCTGGACGGCTTCCCTTTCCCGTACAACCAGTCCTTCCACACGCCGCCGAGGTCCTTGCCGGTGGTGTGTTCGGCGTAGGCGGTGAAGTCTGCGGTGTCCGCGTTGCCGTGCCGGTGGTCGGTGGCCCAGTCCTTGAGCAGGGCGAAGAAGGCCTTGTCACCGGCCTGTTGGCGTACCTTGTGCAGGACCATGGCACCGCGCTGGTAGACCGGCGCCTTCGAGATGTCGCGCGCCGAGGGCGGTTCGGCGGGCGGGAACTCCCATACCGCGGCGCTCGCTCCCGGGTCGCCCTTGAAGTAGTCGCCCTCGTAGAGCGCGTCGAAGGTGTGCTGGGCGCTCGGCCCTCCGTGTCGCTCCTGCCAGAGCCATTCCGCGTACGTCGCGAAGCCCTCGTTGAGCCACATGTCCCGCCAGCTCCTGGGCGTCACGGAGTCGCCGTACCACTGGTGCGCGAGTTCGTGCACGAGGAGACCGACGCCCGGAACACCCGTGAGGACCGGCCGGGTCTGAGTCTCCAGCGCGTATCCGGCGTCCCCCTCGCGCTCCACGACGGCCCCGGTGGACGAGAAGGGGTACGGACCGAAGGTGTCCGCCTCCCAGGCCAGGACCTCGGGCAGCCGGTCGAGCGCCTTGCGGGCCGCCGCGTGGTCGAGTTCCGGGTCGAAGGCGGTGATCGAGCGCAGCTTCCGGCCCCCGGTCCGCGTGGGGACGTCGATCGTCGTGTCCCGCACCTCGTACTCGCCGATCGCGAGGGTCGCGAGGTAACTCGCCATGGGCTGCCCCATGTGCCAGCGGTACGTCGTCCGCCCCTCCTCGTCGCGCCGCTCCCCGCGTGGTTCGCCGTTGGACAGCGCGCGCAGCCCCTTGGGGACGGTGACGGTCAGGTCGTACGTGGCCTTGTCGCCGGGGTGGTGGTTGCCGGGGAACCACGCCATGGACCCGGTGGGCTGGCCGAGCGCGAGGGCTCCGTCGGCCGTGGGCAGCCAGCCCTCCTCGGAACCGTCCGGGTCGGTGATGGTCCTTGGGGTGCCCGAGTACCACACGACGGTGCGGAACTCGTGGCCCTTGCCGAGGTCGCGCCGGGGGCGGATCGTCACGTCGTCCGCGTCCCTGCTGACCCGGGCGGTCTCCCCGTCCACCGTGACCTTCTCGATGTCGAGCCCGTGCAGGTCCAGGCGAAAGGCGGTCAGGTCCTGGTCCGCGCGGGCCCGGAGAGTGGCCACCCCGCGCAGGTGCTGGCCCGAACTCCGCGAGCTTTTACGGGTATAGGAGATCCGCAGGTCGTAGTGGAGCACGTCGTATCCACCGTTGCCGAGACGCGGGAAGTAGGGATCGCGCAGACCGGAAGTGCCCGGGGTGCCGTGCGCCCCGCGCGCGTCCGCACACGAGACGAGCGGCCCGAGAGACAGCACGGCCAGGACGGCGGCGCCGGCGCGGGTGGCCCTACGGAGGCGGGAAGGGGGACGAGGTCGTCTCGGCACCGGCAGATAATACGATCGACGGATGGTGATTTACGGCATTTCATCAGGTTGCTTCCTTGGCTCGGTTCCTCTTCCCTCCCCTGGGCTCCGGTCAGCTCGCTTTCCGCACCTCCGCCCTGACGTCGCCGTTCCTGCTCGACAGGTCGAGGAGGTGCGGCTCGGTGGCACTCTTCGCGTGGGGCACGTCGAGGGTGCGGTGACCGTTGGTGGTCGCGCCGCCGGTCCGGTAGACGGTGCCGTCGTCGGGGAGGACGACGGACACCTGTCCGTTGACGGTACGGCCGACGACGCGGGCCGGGGGCTCGGCGAAGCCCAGCCGGACCTTGCCGTTGGTGGTGCGGGCGTTCGCGTCGCCGTGGAGGGACGTCGCGTCTATGCCGCTGTTGGAGCTCTGGAGGTCGCTGTCCCCGGTGACCTCCTCGATGTCCATCCTTCCGTTGGTCGCGCGGGCGTGGAGCGAGCCGTCGACGTGGTGCGCGGTGATGCCTCCGTTCTCGGCCGACAGGCGCACCGGCCCCGTCACCCGGTCGACGGAGACGGAGGCCGAGGTCGTCGTGACGTTCAGGGCGCCTCGTACGTCGGAGAGGGTCACGCCGCCGTTGCGGGAGGTGATGGTCACCGGGTGCCGCAGCCCGGCGGCCCGCACGCTCGCGTTCCGGCTGTCGACGTCGACCGCGAGCTTCCTCGGCACCCGGACCTCGGCCCGGCCCTCGCAGGAGAAGTTGATGCCGGGGCAGTCCAGTTCGACCTTGAGCCGGTCCTCGTCCAGCGACCACGTGGCCTTCGGGCTGCGCAGGCCCGAGCCCCTGAGCCACCGGTCGACCCTCACGGTGGCACCGTCGTAAGGAACTATCCGCAGCTTCACGTTGCTGGTCCGCAGCGTGAGCCGGGTGCCGTCGTAGGCGAAGTCCTTGCGTGCGTGCACCTCGTCACCCCCACCGCAGCCGCTGAGCAGCCCGGCCACGAGCACGGCGAAGGCGGAGGACAGGGCGATGCGGACAGCCCTGCGGGAGCCGTGTCGGCCCGGGGACACGGCGGCGGGCGCTCCGCCGGTGTCGGAGCGGATGGAGGGGTCGGAAAAGGGGGCAGAGGCGGCAGAACTCTCAGGGTGGTCGTGGGGACCCGAACGGCTGGTGGATACGCGCGGCGTGAGGACCATGCGCTCAGCTTGCCGGGCCACCGGACCGCTCCACCATGAGGCGTACCGCAGAGAGTTACTGAGGTTTACCCCACCGTGTCCACTGTGGCGGGCCGCCCGCCAGGCCACTCATCCGGCCGCCGCCTCGGCCGTCACCCGGCCGTCACCTCGGCCGCCGTCTCGGCCAACCCGAGCAGCCTCTCGACGCGGTCGAAACCGAGGCGCCGCGCGTGCTGCCGTGCGGTGACGCCGTCACCGTCGGGCAGATCCGGCGTGGCGCCCGCCGCGAGCAGCAGCCGCACGACCTCCTGGTGCGCGGCGCCCCCGTCGCCGAGGATCACCGCCTCCAGGAGGGCGGTCCAGCCGAGACGGTTGACGTGATCGACGTCCATCTCCGTCTCCCGCAGCGCCGCACGGACGTACGCGACGTGCCCTCGTTCGCACGCCGGGATGAGCGCGATCCCGCCGAACCGGTTGCGCAGCGTCAGATCGGGATCCGCCGGGAGCAGGGCGCGCATCATCGCGACACTCCCCGTGACCCCCGTGACCAGCCACGAGCTGTTGAGCCGCTCGTCCTGCGCGTCCGGATCGGCCCCGGCCGCGACCAGTGTCCCGGCCGCCGCCACGTGGTCGCCGAGCGCGGCGAGCAGCAACGGGGTCCGGCCGGCGGCGTCCCGCACCTCCGGATCGGCGCCCGCGTCCAGCGCCTCCCGCACCCCGGCCTCGTCCCCACGGGCGGCCGCCTCCAGCAGCCGGTTTCCGGCGGCCGCAGCTGCGCCCCGGTCGCGCGGGTTCCGGTCGCGGCTGTACCTGTGGCTGGTCATCGTTTCGTGCACTCCTGCTTCTGGTCGTACGCGTCACACGGGTCCACGCGGGACCGCGGGTCATTCGGGTCACGTGGGTTCCGTACCTCGTGGTCCGCGCGGGTCGGCGGCCGGGGACGGTCGCGCCTGCCCCGGGGAGTCGTCACGTGGTCGTCGAGCCGTCGGCACGTCAGCACAGGCCGACTCGCTCATCCTCTCCCGGCCTCACGTCCGCCGGGCGCTCAGTGTCCTCTGCCCGCGGCCACCGCGGCGCCTCCCCGGGCCTCCGCGTGCGGACCCGCGGGCCGTCGCCTCGCCCGGGACTGCCCGGCTCCGGCCCCCGTGACACCATCGACCCGTGCTCGACATCGGTTACGCCCTCTCCCGCCGCTTCCCCGACCCGCCGCAGACCGACTACCGGCGGGCGGACCGGCACGCGCTGCGGCACGACCTGTTCAGCGGGGACGTGTATCTCGCGGACACCGAGAGCGACCGCGAGCTGTCCACAGCCTGGGGATGGGTGCCGGTGCTGGACTTCGCGTGGGCGCTGTGCGACATCGCGGAGCTGCTGGACGAGGACCCGCTGGGCAGCCGGGCCGCCCGGCCGCAGTACGCCGAGCTGGACTTCACGGAGTCCGCGGACCGGCTGCTGTTCGAGCGGCGCTTCGGCTGGGTCGACATCGAGGCCGAGTGGCTGCCCGCCGACGTTCCCCCGCTCGCCTTCCCGCACGCCGAACTGCGTGGCGAGGCCCGCGACTTCCTGCACGACCTGCTCGCCGACCTGTTCGACATGCACGAGGCGCTCGCCGACAACCCGGTGATCTGGGACCTACAGGCCCGCTTCCCCCGCCTCCCGGCCGGACGCGGCGGCCGCTGAGACCGCCCGGGGAACGGGGAACAGGGGGCCGCGCCCCCTACTCCCCGTGCTCCAGCACCCGCACCCCCCGTTCCGCCGCGAAGGCCGGGGCCAGGTCGATGAGCTGCTGCGGGCTGATCACGGCGCCGGAGAGGCGGTCCACTCCCCGGGCGATGAGCAGTTCGCCCGCGCTGCGCAGGTCGACGTCCTTCAGGACGGACCCGCTGAAGTCCACGCCGCGCAGCGCGCAGTCCACGAACTCGACCCGCTGGAGGGTGGCACCCCCGAAGTCCGGCTCGACCAGGACGCAGGACTCGAAGACCACGTCCTTGAGTTTTGCGGCGCGCAGGTTCAGATAGTCGATCTTCCCACCGCGCACCACGACGCGTTCCAGTACCGCACCGTGCAGCTGGACTCCGCCGAGACGGGGCTCGACGATCTCCGCGTCCCGCAGCGTGGCCTCCGCGAGGTCCGTGCCCACTCCCCGTACGGACTCCAGCCGGGAGTCCACGAACCGGGCGCGGGTCAGCCGGGTCTCGGTCAGGTCGCAGTCCACGAGCGCGCAGTCGAGGAAGCCGGCCCCGCCGCCGTCCTCCCCGCCGAGGTCGAGTCCACGCAGCTCCAGCCCGTCGTAGTCACCGTCGGGGGACAGACCGCCGGGTGGCAGCGGACTGAGCGGTGGCAGGCGCAGCGCCGGGCGGCGGGCGGGCGGTACGGCGGGCCGCCGGCGGGCGTCGCCGCGCGCCGGGGAGCCCTGCCGGGGTGACGAGGAGCGAGGAAGAGCCATGCGCCCATGGTGACGCACCCCACTGACACCGCCTCCCTCGCCCGAGCCGTGTCCCCGTCGGCCGACCTTGACCTCGACCATGGTTGAGGGCTCAGGCTGGGCTTCGGTACTCGCCACCGACCGACCTCCCACGGAGCCACGGAGCCAGCCATGCACGCGATCCGCCAGCACACGTTCGGCTCTCCGGACGTCCTCGTGTACGAGAGGACCGACGACCCTGTTCCGGGACCGGGACAGGTGCTCGTCGCGGTCGCCGCCGCCGGGGTGCACCTGCTCGACACGGCGATCCGCTCGGGCGTCAGGACGGGGCCGATGCCCACGCCGCCCGAACTGCCCACCATCCCGGGGCGGGAGATCGCGGGCACCGTCGTGGGACTTGGTACGGGTACCGATCCGGGGCTGCTGGGCAAGCGGGTGGTCACACACCTCGGTCTCGCGCCCGGGGGCTACGCGGAGCTGGCCGTGGCCGATGCCGCGAAGCTGCACGAGATCCCCGGCACACTGGACGAGGCCGCGGCCGTCGCCATGATCGGGACCGGACGTACCGCGCTCGGCATCCTGAACTTCGCCGCCCTCGGACCGGGCGAGGTCGCCCTCGTCCTCGCGGCCGCCGGCGGGCTCGGCACGCTCCTGACGCAGTACGCGAAGAACGCGGGCGCCACCGTCGTCGGGCTGGCGGGCGGGGCGCGCAAGACGGCGCTGGTCACCGAGAACGGCGCCGACCTGTCCCTCGACTACAACGAGCCCGGCTGGCCCTCCGCCGTACGCGGGTTCCTGGGCGGTCAGCGGCCCGTGACGGTCGTGTTCGACGGGGTGGGAGGCGCGGCGGCCGAGGAGGCCGTACGCCTGCTCGCCCCCGGGGGCCGGCATCTCGTGTTCGGCTGGTCGAGCCGGGGCATCGCCGCCGACGGCAGCGGATTCGACCTCACGGAGAGCGGACTGGCCGAGCGCGGCATCACCTCCGAACCGGTGCTCGGCCCGGTGATGATGGCGCGGGAGGGCGGCGAGAACCCGATGCGGGCACTGGAGAGCAGGGCGCTCGCGGAAGCCGCGGCCGGCCGTCTGCGGCCGAGGACCGACCAGTTCCCGCTGGCCGCCGCGGCACAGGCCCACCGCGCCCTGGAGGGCAGGGCCACGGTCGGGAAGGTCGTGCTGGAGCCCTGACCCGCCTCCGCCCGCAGGTACCGCGCGCACGTCCCGTTCGGAGGTGGCGGCCGGACCGGTCCGGCACTTCCCCGCCCCCGAACGGCGGCGGGCGCTAGGGTGCGGGCATGGCCGGTTCCCACCAGGAAAGCCCGACATCCCGCGAGTTATCCCCCTCGCACACCGGGACGTCCGTCCCGGAACAGCACGCGTCCGCGCTGCCCTCCGCCGCACGGACGGGCACGCGCCGGGCCGTCACGGTCCCGCGTCCCGCGCGTTCCGATCGGCCGTCACGTACCGCGCCGGCGCCGCTCTCCACCCCGGAGCGGCTCGCGGCCCTGAACATCACCGAGACCGACTGTCGCCAGTGCGGCACCGTCATCGCCGGACTCAACGGCCGCTACGCCTGCCCTTTGTGCGGCTGGGCCAACGCCTGGTCCGACGGGGACGAGTGAGGACGGAAGGGAGCGAGGACAAAGGCGAGTGAGTCGCTACCCGGACGCACCGGCCCGGGGCCGGGGACCGGGGGCTGTCCCAGGTCCGCGGCGTCGGCCGGCCGAGGTCATGGCCTGCGCCGTCACGTCGCCGAGGGTGAGCCCGTGCCGGTGGCCCGGGGCCGCGTGACGGTTCCTCCCTCGTGTCCCCGCGCGATACGGGTCTCCGTCCGGCGCGGGTCGCCCGGGGCCGCTCCGTTCAGGGCCGCGTCCGCCGAGAGGTACTCGGTCGCGGTCAGCGCGGGCCCCGAAGCGTCGGAGGCCGCCGCCATGAGGCGCGCCGCGGCGGCCGGCTCCGTTTCGGGCGGTACGACGAGCAGGTCCCAGCGCCCAGCGTTGTAGGAGAGCAGCAGCAGCTTGTTCGGGTCCAGTTCCGCCGTGAACCAGCCGACCTTGACGATGTGCCCCGGTACGGAGATCCGGCGCGGGACGGTCGGCCAGGAACGGAAGTTCACCGCGATCCGCGTGATCCTCCCCCAGCGGGAGTCGAGCGCCTCGATCAGCTGCGGGATCTCACGGGTCAGGTCGCGGGAGCGGGGCCACCAGGCCCCGTCGAGGAGACCGGGGGGTGCGTCGGGCTCCTTCAAGGAGAGTCGCGGCGGCTCGGGCGTCCCGGCCGGAAGGTCGGGCACCGCCGAAAGCGTCGCGGGGGGCTGCGCGTTGGTCGCGGACATGGCGCGAACCTGTCTCCGGGCGAGTGCCCGGCATTGTCACCTACCGGGAGCGACGCCGGCGGAGCCGGAATACGAAGAACTCCCGATGGGCCGAGGCTACTCCCCGCCCGGGCCCGGGCGGGCAGCGTGCGCCGGTGACATTGGTGGGCCGGGATTCGGCTGGCCCGGCCGGTGGGGGGTAGATACCCGACGCCGGGGCGCACAGGGCGCCCCCGGAGGCCGTACGACAGGAGTGTTCCGTGACCGAGGTGTTCCTGCGCAGGCTGTCCCGCTGGCAGGCCGAGACCCAGCGGGAGGCCATGGCCGACCTGTACGTCGAGTCGTACCAGGGCGCGCCGGGCGAGGTGTTCCAAGACCGCCAGGGCTTCCTGGACCGGTATGCCGAGGACGTGCAGCGCACCGGCTTCGAAATGGTGATCGCCGGGGCGGCCGAACTCGGCGGCTGCGCCTACGGCTACACGGTCGATCGCGCCGGTACCTGGTGGCAGGGGTTCACCGGGGCACATCCCGAGGCCGAGGAACTGACCGCCGCGGGACAGGTCTTCCTCGTCGCGGAGCTGATGGTGCGCCCCGGTGAGCGCCGCGCCCACGTGGCGACCCGGCTCCTGGAGCACCTGCTGACGCGGACGGAGACGGCGTGGGTCGTGGCGGGCGTGCCGGTGCACGCCTTCCCGGCGCACCACGCCTTCAGCTCCTGGGGGTGGGCCACTCTCGGACGCCTGGACGCGGCTCCGGCCTCCGCGACCGGGGCGCTCGACGTGTGGGGCAGGCGCCGGCCGCAGTGACGGCCGAGCCCTTCACGGGCGTCGGCCCAGCGGACCGGCCCCGGCGCCCGGCTCGTCACCCTGACAGGATCCGACGCCGGCTTCGTCACCCCTGACAGGATCCGACGCCGGCGTCGTCACCCCTCCCGCTTCGCCCCCGGCGCCTCCCGTGTGGCGCCCACCCTCGCCAGTGCCTCGTCCGTGAGCCGGTAGACGGTCCACTCGTCCTGCGGGCGGGCACCGAGGGACTCGTAGAAGGCGATGCTCGGGGTGTTCCAGTTCAGGACCGACCACTCCAGGCGTTCGTAGCCCTCGCGCACGCAGATACGGGCCAGTTCGGTCAGGAGTGCCTTGCCGTGGCCGCCGCCTCTGCTGGTGGGACGGACGTACAGGTCCTCCAGGTAGATCCCGTGCGTACCGCGCCACGTGGAGAAGTTGCGGAACCACAGGGCGAAGCCGACGCGCTCGCCCGCCGCGTCCTCCGCGATGTGGGCGAACACGGCGGGGTGCGCGCCGAACAGCGCCTCGGTCAGCTGCTCCTCGGTGGTGCGGACCTCGTGCAGGGCCTTCTCGTAGGTGGCCAGTTCGCGCACCATGGCGTGGATCTCGGAGACGTCCTCGCGGGTCGCCGGCCTGACGCGGCCGCCCGGGCCGCGCGTGGCGGCCGGTGTGCCGGGTGTCGTCCGTGTCGTCGTGCTGTCGCTCATGGGCGCAGGTTAACCGGCCTGTTCGCGCAGCAGCGCCCCGATCTCCACCTGAGCTGCCGGCAGCGGGCGACCGTCCTCGATCTCCCACAGGCAGTTCTGGAGGACCCGGGCCAGGGTCCAGGCCGCGGCCCGTCGCCGGTCAAGGCCCAGGACGTCCGTCATCGCGTCGAAACGGCGCGCGGTCTGCCCGGCGTCGTAGCGGTTGTGCAGCGCGGGCAGCAGATCGAAACCGGGATCGCCCGCGAGCGGTTTCGGGTCGATCGCGAGCCAGGGTGCCCGGCCGGACGCCAGGACGTTCTGGAAGTGCAGGTCCCAGTGGAGCAGCCGGTCGCCGGGTTCCGGCAGGACGTCGCGGAGTGCGGCGCCGCAGTCCGCGAGCAGGTCCCGCACCCCGGGGTCGGCCACTCGGGGCAGGGCGCGGGGCAGCGCGTCGAGCATCTCGCTCGCCACCGAGGCCAGGGTGCGCAGGCCCGCCGGGGCCCGGACCGAGTGGAGCAGGCGCAGCAGTTCGGCGATCCGCACGCTCGCCCGCACCGGGTCCGGCACGGAGCCGAGGTCGTGGCTCGCGTCGAGACGTTCCAGCAGGAGCGTCGCCGTGCCGGGGTCCTCGGCGAGGAGCCGGACGGCGCCCCGGCCCTCCCAGGCGCGCAGGGCCGCACCCTCCCCCTCGCTCTCCTCGGTGCGCAACTGGAGTTTGAGGACGGCGGGCGTGCCGTCCGCCCTGCGCACCGGGAGGACCAGGGCGGCCGCTCCGTGCAGCGGGGTGCCGTCCGGCCGCAGGTCCCAGGCGTCCAGGAAGTGCGCCGCTCGGGAGGGCAGTTGTTCGACGAAGGCCCGCCCGGCCTCCTTCTCGTACCGGATCTGGCTCTCGACGAGGGCCGCGGGCACCTCGAACGGGGCATCGGACGGCACGGGGAGGCCGGCATCGGACGGGGCGGGAACCGGAGTGTCGCTCACGCGGGGATCGTAGGTCCGTGAGCGCGGGTGACGTGCGTCGCCCGTGAGCGCAGGCGGCACGTCACCGACCCTTCCGGCTGCGCCCTCCGGCGTGGTCCGCCGAGACGGCCCTGCCGGACCGGACCGCCGTACACGCTCTCCAGTTGTCAAGGTGCGCCCCGGCCACCACCCGCCACCTGCCGCCGCACCGCCGCTCTCCCCTGCCGTGCCCGGGGGCGGCCGGCAGGAGAGGGCGGTGGAGGAGTGCGGGGCGGCGGGAGGCACGGGTGGCGGCGGGTGCGGGAAGGGGGACTCAATAACTCCCCGCATCCGTAAAACTACCTTCAGTAGTCGCCCGGGAATCCCACGCGAACGGATGGTTTGAAGCGGCGGCGCAGCAGAAGAGCAACCGCCGGGAAGCGCGGGTCAGGACGCTTCACTCGCGGCACCGGTCATCTGGAGCCGGCCGCCGCGACTCTCCGCCACCCGTAGGGCGTCTCTCAGTGCGGAACTCAAATGGGTGACGTAGAAGAGCAGTTCCGTCTCGGAGGTCGCGCCCTCGCGCAGGGCGCTCTGCACGTGGTCGAGCAGCTCCTGCGCCATGGCGAGCTGTATGGCTTCGACACTGTCCGCCAGGCGGGAGACAACGCTGTCGGCCACGGCGTCACCGACGCTGATCAGGTAGCAGTCCTTACCGCCTTCACCGGTCCACGGGAGCAGTCGCATCGCCGCGCCCCCTCTCCCGCCGTCGGCTCCTCGGTTCGTCGTCCATGTCCGTCGCGCTCCTCTCTCCCGGCGACGTCCCGGACCCCACGGCCTGCTGCCGTGGCGGGCGTCGGCGGAAGCAAGGCTTCCGGTCCGGGCGCCCGGTTCCCATCCGAAGGCCCTATGGGACCGGCCTATATTCGCGACATGGGGCAGATTTCGGATTCCGTCTGGTCGCATCCGGAGCTCGACGCGGCCGTCGCGCGGGCTGACTGGGGCGCGGTGTTCCGCGCGTACCGGAAGTTCACCGGCCTGAGCCAGACCCGGCTCGGGGAACGCGTCGGCCTGGCGCAGTCGGACGTGTCGGACATCGAACGCGGGCGGCGCCGGGTGACGTCGGTGGAGGTGCGGTCGCGCATCGTCGCCGGACTCGGCGTGCCGGTCGTCGGCGTCCCCGAGCAGGCGGGGCCCGACCGGGCCGGCCCCGGCGGGGCACCGCCCCGCGCGGCGCGGCTTCCGGTCGCCGGGCTCGCGCTGCCGGGGACGGAGCCGGACGAGGACCTCGCCGACCGGCTCACCGGCACGATCGTCTCCGTCCCTGGTCAGCGGGGGGTGGACGCCGCGACCCTCGACTGGCTCGACCGGCTGCTCGCCGAGCACCGGCGCGCGGAGGACACCATCGGGTCGCGGCCTCTCGTCGGCATCATGCGCCGGCAGCTGCACACGGTCACCGGCCTGTACGAGCGCACGCGCGGGCCGCTCACGGGCCGCGTGGTGCGGCTGGCCGCCGAACACGCCCAGTTCCTCGCCTGGATGGCACAGGACCAGGGTGACACCACCACGGCCCTGTCCTGGTACGGCCGTTCGCACGAGTGGGCGCTGGAGGCGGGGGACGCCGACATGGCCGCCACGACGCTCAGCATGAAGGCGCACGGCGCGTGGTCGCGCGGCGAGGGCCCGAAGTGCGTACGGCTCGCGCAGGCGGCCCGCTGGTCGGCGCCGGGCGCCTCGCCCGGCGTACGGGGGATGGCCGCGCAGATGGAGGCGCGCGGCCACGCGATGGCCGGCGAGGCCGGGGCGGCGCACCGGCTGCTCGACGAGGCGCAGGAGCTGATCGTCCGGGCCGCCGGGCGGCCGGAGGAGGAACCGGCGTGGATGTACTTCTACGACGAGACCTGGTTCACGCTGCAGCGCGGCATGGCCTCGATGCAGCTGCGGCAGTGGCGGACCGCGGTCGACCAGCTCACGACCGGGCTCACGGCGCTGCCCGCCACCTATCGGAGGGACCGCGCCTGGTACCGCGCGTGCCTCGCGCACGCCCTGGCCGGTGCGGGTGAGGCCGCCCAGTCCCTCGCGACCGCCCTGGCCACCGTCCCGGACGCGGACGGCGTCGGCCGCCCGCACGCGTGGCAGGAGCTGCACACCACGGCCTCGCTCCTGCTGCGGCGAGGGGCGGCCGAGGGCAGGGAACTCGTCGCGGCTCTCGCCGAGAGGGGCTGACGGCAGCGGCGGGGACGGCGGTGCGGCTCGTCCGTCAGCCACCCGCGTCGTACGAAACGGGGACGGCACGCCCCGCGAAGGTGCCCCCGCACGCGAAAGCGCGCCCGCCTCCACCTGGGACGGGCGCGCTCCCCGCGTGTCGTCAGCGAGAGGGCCGGGCGGCCCGCTGGTGCGTCTCCCCCGTCATGTCCTCCAGCTCGACGTTCTTCGTCTCGGGGACCTTCGTGCGGACGAAGACGAAGCTGGCGAGGGCGAAGAAGGCGAACGCGCCGTAGAGCCAGGACAGGCCGACCTTCCGGGTCATCGGTTCGAAGGAGAAGGTGACCAGGAAGTTGAACAGCCAGTTCGAGGTCGTGCCGATCGCGAGCGCCATCGCGCGCATCCGGTTCGGGAACATCTCCGCGAGCATGATCCACATGATCGGGCCCCAGGACAGCGCGAAGAACACGACGAACATGTTGGCGCCGACCAGCGCCAGCGGGCCGTACGGGCTGGGCAGGCTCACGTCGTCGCCGGTGCCCTGCTGCTGGGAGAAGGCGACGGAGGTGAGCGCGAGGGCGAGGAACATGCCGACCGAACCGATCGACAGCAGGATGCGGCGCCCGACCCGGTCCACGAAGAGCATCGCGACGACGGTCATGACGACGTTGATCCCGGCCGTGATCACGGAGGTCGTGAAGGAGCTGGACTCGCTGAAACCGACCGACTTCCACAGCGTCGTCGAGTAGTAGAAGATCGCGTTGATGCCGACGAGCTGCTGGAACGCGGCCATCACGATGCCGACCCACACCAGCGGATGCAGTCCGAGGCGGCTGCCGCGGATGTCGGCGAAGCTCGACTTGTGCTCCTTGCGCAGCGTCTCCTTGATCTGCCGGGCCTTCGCCGCCCCGTCGCGTTCCCCGGAGACCCGTTCCAGTACCTTCGACGCCTCCTCCATGCGGCCGTTGAGCACCAGGTAGCGCGGCGACTCGGGGATGAGCAGCGCCAGGGTGCCGTACACGGCGGCCGGGATCACCCCGACCAGGAACATCCAGCGCCAGGCCGGAAGCCCGAACCACAGGTCCTGGGAGGAGCCGCCGGCCGCGCCCGCGAGCCCCTTGTTGGAGCTGAGGACGACGAGCTGCCCGATGGTGATGGCGAGCTGCTGAAGGGAGCCGAGGGCGCCCCGCCCGCTCGCGGGCGCGACCTCGGAGATGTAGGCCGGGGCGATCACGGAGGCGATGCCGATGCCGAGGCCGCCGATGACACGCCACACCAGCAGGTCCGGCACGGAGAAGGCGAGCCCGGAGCCGATCGAGCTGATGACGAACATGGCCGCGCCGAGCAGCATGACCCGGCGCCGGCCCCAGCTGTCCGCGAGCCGTCCCGCGTACCAGGCACCGACCGCGCAGGCCAGCAGTGCGATGGAGACGACGAAACCGGACAGGAAGTCGCCGAGGTGGAAGTGGTCGCCGAGCGCGTCCACCGCGCCGTTGATGACGGACGAGTCGAAGCCGAACAGGAACCCGCCGACGGCGGCGGCGATCGACACACCGACCGCTTTACCACCCGCCTTCGACTGCCCGTCCGCCGCCGCTCCGCCCGGTGTGCCCCTGCCCTGTGCCGCGCTCATCCGCATGCACCTTTCCGTTTCCGGCGCGTCGGCTCCTGGGAGACTCCTGAGAGGCCCGTCCCGGGGGCCGCCCCTGCGGGCGGCCGGTCCGGGCCGGTGTCGGCGCGCGCTCCGGTGTGTACATCCTTCGGCCGGAGTACACCCGGTGTGGTTTCGTTCCGCCTGTACGGGTGCGCCGAAAGGCCGTCTTTCACACCTTTGAATGACCTCCGCACCGGTAGTCGGCCCTGCCCGCGCCCGGTCCTGCGGCTTTTGTCGCCTTCGTCCCGCCGCCGTGCGCCGGGCCCCGTCCGCTTCAGCGGCGGCCCGCGGAAGACCCGGTCCCCCGGCGCGGAACCGTCGGGAGGGGCGGGGCAGACTTCGGGATCATGACGCTCACTCCGGCACGGCTGCGCCGTGTCTCCGACTCCGTGCACGTGTGGCTGCCGCCCCGCAGGGGCTGGGGTCTCGCCAACTGCGGGCTGGTGTCCGCGGGCGACGAGGCGCTGCTCGTGGACACGCCGTACGACCATTCCCTCGCCCGTACGCTGCTGAAGCAGGCGGCCGACGTGCTCCCGCCCGGCGTGGGCGTGTCACGGATCGCGGTGACGCACGCCAACGGGGACCACCTGTGGGGCGCGGGCGCGCTGCCCGAGGCGGAGATCCTCGCGACCCGCGAGGCGCTGCACCACATCGACTACGAGCCGAGCCCCGCCCAGTTGCACGCCCTGGTCACCGGGGGCGCCGGCCCGCTCGGCGACTACCTGCGGACACACTTCGGCGCGTTCGACTGGTCGACGGCTGACGCGGTGCGCCCGGACACGCTCATCGACGCGGAACACGTCCTGTCGGTCGGCGGGGTGACGGTACGGCTGATACCCCTGCCGCCCGCGCACACGACGGGCGACCTGATGGTGCACCTCCCGGACGAGGGCGTCGTGTTCACCGGCGACGTCGTGTTCGCCTCGACGGACGCCGAACCCGGCGACCATCCGGTGCACTGGGCGGGGCCCCTCGACGGAGTGATGGGCGCCTGCCGACAGGCACTCGACACGGGCGCGGACACCTTCGTCCCCGGCCACGGTCCGCTCCTCGACCGGTCCGGTCTCCTCGCGCACATCGACTACCTCGCGTACGTCCGCGACCGTGCCCACGCCCACCACGCGCGCGGCCTCACGGCCCTGGAGGCGGCCCGCAGCATCGTGGCCGAGGCCCGCCACCCGCGGCTCGCGCTGCCCGAACGCCTCGTCGTCACCGTCAGCTCCGAGTACCGCCACCTCGACGGCACCGAGCCGAGGCCGATACTCGAACTGTTCGTGGACGTCGTCGCGATCGCGGACGAGAGCCCGGGCGCGGCGTAGGGGACGCGGGAGGGGGCCGCACGTCGGCGGCCCCCTCCCGTTCCGCGACGCGGCGAGGTCGCGGCCCCGGCGCCTTGACGGCCGTATGGGGGCGGCGTCAGCGCGCCAGTACTTCCTGCGGCAGTCCCATGTCCTCCACCAAGGACCTGCGTACTTCCTCGGCCCCGGTGAGGACGCGTACCTCGGCGTGGCCGTCGAGGTGGGTCACCGTCAGTTCGGCGCGGGCCCCGCTCTCGTCCGCGAAGAGCGAGTAGTGCCGGTCGGAGGTCGTGTGCTGGATGCCCAGGCGCCTGTTGAACGGGGAGTGCGCGTGCGTCGCGACGTACCAGTTGGCGACCTCGCGGTCGGGCTGCGGGACCGGCTCGGTGGTGAACACGTACTGCGAGACCCAGCCGTCCGCCCCGTACGCCTGGAGCACCCAGGTGTCGAGCGAGGCGCCCTCGGGGCGGGTGCGGGCCAGGCGGTGGCGGCGGCCGTGCGCGTGGTGCTCGGCGTCGACGGTGAGCGCGACGGGCTCCGGGAGCGCCCCGATCGTGCCGAAGCCGACGTCGGCGAGGTACGGCAGCGGCTCGCCCTCGACGTCGACGAGCAGGGCCATGTGCGTGAGCGGCCGGCTGTCGAAGCGGTCGGTGCCGAGGACGACGCGGGCCGCGAGGCGCCGCACCGTGAAGCCCAGCGCCTCCAGGGCGGCGGCCAGCAAGGTGTTCTGCTCGAAGCAGTAACCGCCCCTGCGGCGGCGGATCAGCTTGTCCTGGATGTCCGCGAGGGCGAGCGAGGGTACGGTTCCGGCGACCGGATCGAGGTTCTCGAACGGCACCGCGAGAAGGTGCGCGCGGTGCACGGCGGTCAGGACCTCCAGGGCCGTCCCCCGCGGCGCGCGACCGCCCAGGCCGAGGCGGTCCAGGTAGGCGACGAGATCGAAATCCGCGCCGTCCCCGGCCCCCGCGGGGGCCGCCTTCGCGCCGGGTCCTGGAACACTGTGCGGGTTCGGAGTCATGCCCGCGAGCGTACGGGGATCCCTTTCGTCCCAGTCCGCTTCCGGCCGAGGCCGGTTTGTGTTCGGCCGGTTTGTGTTCTGGAGGGTTTCGGTCCCGGGCGGGTTCGGTCCCGGGCGGGTTCGGTCCCGGGCCGGTTCGGTCCGGTTGCCCTCATAGGCTCGGCGCGTGACACATTCTTCTCCCGCCGCTTCCGTACGCGCCTTTCACACCGCCTTCGGGCTGGACGCCCGCGACAGGCCCACCGAATTGCCACCCCGGGTCGCCTCGCACCGCCAGGACCTGTTGGCGGAGGAGTACGCGGAAGTCGCCGAGGTCGCGGTGGACGGTCCGCTCGACCACTTCGCGCACGAACTCGCCGACCTCGTGTACGTCGCCTACGGCACCGCCCTGGTGCACGGCATCGATCTCGACGCGGTCCTCGCCGAGGTGCACCGCGCCAACATGAGCAAACTCGGGCCGGACGGCGAACCCGAGCGGCGCGCGGACGGCAAGGTGCTGAAGGGCCCGCACTACCGCGCGCCGGACATCGCCGCCGAACTCCGCCGCCAGGGCTGGCGGCCGGCTGAGGCCGACGGGGCAACGACTGAGAGGGAAGGGGAGGAAGGAGGAGAGGGAGAGGGGAGCGAGGGCTGAGGCAGGGGCGGGCGGGGAGCGATCCGGAGTGGGAGGCGATCCGGCAAGCGGGAGAGTGCGTGGGGGCGCCGCCGTCTCCCCGTCGCCCCAGCCTCCTGTCCCTGCTCCCACGCCCCCTCCCCGTTCCCCTGTTCCTCTGCTCCCCTACCCCTCTACTCCCCTACTCCTCTACTCCACGAAGTACGTCGGGTTGGGCAGCTTGTAGCCCTTGTCGGCGTAGCCGCCGGTCAGGTCGGACTGCTGGTCGCCGAAGTTGCCGATGACGCGGTAGCCGGAGTCCTCCAGGTGCTTGCGCGTACCCGCCTTGTACTGGACGGTCGTGCAGTTCCACGCGGCGGCGCTCGCGCAGTCCTTGAGGTAGGCGGGCGGGTTCGCCTTGTCCTTGAGGAACAGGTGGGCCTTGTCGAGTTGCGTGTCGTAGCCGACCTTGGCGAGGTTCTTCGCGGCCCCCGGGCGCTGCGGCTCGCTCAGCCCGGTGAGGAAGAAGACCTCGACGCCGTGCTGCTTCGCGTAGCTCACGAGTTCCGGCATGCCGAAGACGGCGGGCCGGTTCGCCTGGTCGACGTACGCGTTCCAGGTGTCGTTGTCGTAGACGTAGTTGGTGCGCCGCTCGTAGTCGAAGCTGAGCAGCGCGGTGTCGTCGATGTCGAGCACGATCGCCGGCTTGGCCTTCGCCCCGCCGTGCTTCCCGTGCGCCTCGTGTCCGGTCCGCGCCGTGGCCTGCCTGATGTCGGCCTTCGCCCGGGACTCGACGCGGGCCAGGTCCTTCGCGTAGTCGCTGTGCTCGGAGGCGGTCCAGGTGCCGTCGGCCTGCTGCTGCGCGCCGTAGTAGTCATCGATCTGGCCGACGAGCAGGCCGATGTTCTGCGGCTCGTGACCTGCCTGCTGCGAACCGCCGTGCGCGCCTGCCGCTCCGGCCCCGTAGACCAGCGTTCCGGCCAGGGCACAGGCGGCGGTGACGCCCGCCACCTGAAGGGACTTCCGCATGGGGACTGCCTTTCGAAAGAACCGGTCACCGCGCGGGGCGCCGGGAGGAGATGCCGTGGGTGCGGGACTTGTCTACGCGCATCACACAGTCCTCGGAAAGGGGCTTGACCCCATCGATACCTGATCCATACACGCGTGTGCCGTCCCCGGTTTCCCGTCCGTTCGCACGAAGATTCCCGGTCCGCTGCCGCGAGGGCTTCGTGATCGGTGCTGGAGAGGCGGCGTCCGGGGTGTCGGCCGGGCGGGCGAGCCGACGAGGTGACGCTGCCTCATACCCCCCGTACCTGAGAGCTACAAGCGAGTTGGCTCCGTGGTGTGACGCGGCCGAGGGCTTGTCCTTCCTACCTTCAGTGCCTGAGGCGAGGCCACCCGGCCCGCCCCGTTCGGCCGTGCCCGGCCGGCGTTCCCGTCACGGAAAGGCACCTGCCATGACGCCTCGTTCGTCCGGCCGTACGCAACTGCGGGCGCCCGCCCGTTCCGACGAGGTGCGGCGGGCGCCGTCTGGTCCCGGCCGCACGCGCTGGGCGGCTCTTCTCGGCCCATTGCGCCGGGCACCGCGCCGTCCGGGCCTGAGGCGGCCGGCCCCGTCGCGCGATCCCGGCCGAGTGCGGCGGGCGTTGCCGGCCCTCCTCGTCACCGCGCTGGTGGCGGTCCTGCTGACGGGAGCGGCACGGCCCGCCGCCGTTCCCGCCCCCGTACCCAGTCCGCTCGGCCCGTTGCGGCCGGCCACGCCGGAGCGGCTCACCGTCCGGTACGCCACGACGCGCGCCGACATCACGGCGGCCGCGCGTACCGCCCGGGTGCACGGAGACGCACGACGCGCGGCGTCCCTGCACGCCATGGCCGCCCCGGGCCGGCGGTTCCTCTCCTTCGACGGACGTGACGGCGGTCGGTCCGTCGAGGTGTTCGGTGATCTGTCGCACGCGGAGCGGATCGCGGTGCTGGTACCCGGTTCGGACACCGGACTCGACCAGTACGGGCGGCTGCGGGACGGGGCACGTGCCCTGTCGCGTGGACTCGGCCCCCGGTCGGCGGTCGTGGCGTGGCTCGGCTACGCGACGCCGAGCACGGTCGGCCCGTCGGTCCTCACGCCGGGCCGCGCCGACGAGGGGGCTCCCGCGCTACGGGGCTTCGTGGGCGCGTTGCACGGGGCGCGGCCGGGGGCGCGGATCTCCCTGGTGTGCCATTCCTACGGTTCGGTGGTGTGCGGCAGGGCGGTGCACGGACTGCCGGTCAACGAGCTGGTGCTGTACGGCAGTCCAGGCGCCGGGCGCGCCACGGTGGCGGGGCTGGGACTTCGCCCCGGGGCGCGGGTGTGGGCAGGCCGGGGCTCGCGGGACTGGATCGCCTCCGTGCCGCACACCGCACTGCGCTTGCCGTTCACGGGGACGACGCTGGGCCTCGGGGCCGATCCGTTGTCCCCCGCCTTCGGCGCCCGGGTGTTCGACGCGGGGAACGCGGCCCACAGCGACTACCTGCGACCGGGCACGACCTCGCTGAAGAACATCGCAGGCCTCGTGGTGGGCCGGGTGCCCGTGGCCGCCCCCGACCGTGCGGGACGGGTGCACGAGGCGAGGCCCGCGCCGGAGTCCGCCCACCAGCCGCGAATCCAGCTCTCCTCTCAACACCCCTCCGCCTGGACCGCGCAGCCCGCTCAGTCCACCCAGCTCGTCCAGCCCGCCCAGCTCACTCACCTCAGCCAGTTCCTCCAATCCACCCAGTTCCTCCAATCCGCCCAGCTCGCTCACCCCCGAGAGGTGGTACGGCAGGTGGTACGCCATGGCTGAGAACCCGCGTCCGCGCCCCTCCGGCCGAGCGGCGCACGCCGACCGGCCGAGCACCGCCTCACTGCCGACCGCACATCCGGCACCGGGCCCTTCCGCCCGCCTGTCTTCTCGCTCATCCCCTGGCTCGTCCTTCCACTCGTCCCCTGGCTCGAACTCCCACTCGCCCTCCCCCTGTCCCTCTCTCCCGTCCTCAGCTCTCGGCCGGGTGCGGTTCTTCGCGGCGCGCGTCGAGAGGGCGACTCCGCCGGACCGGGACCGCGCGGTGGACGGGCTGCGGGCGCTCGCGGTGCTCGGTGTGGTCCTCGGTCACTGGCTCGTGACCGCGCTGGTCTCGGACAGCGGCGGCCTGCACGGCGCGAGCCCGCTCCAGCACCTGCCGTACCTGACGCCCGTCTCCTGGGTGTTCCAGACGCTCGCGGTGTTCTTCTTCGTGGGCGGCCGGGTCGGTTCCCTGAGCTGGGAGGCGGCGCGCGCCAAGGGGGTGCCCTACAGGCGGTGGCTGGGGGCGCGGCTCGCCCGGCTGTTCCGGCCGGTCGCCGCCCTGCTCGTCGTATGGGCGGTAGCGGCAGTCGTCGCGCTGTGCTGCGGGGCGGAGGCCGGCACGCTCCACGTGCTTCTGAAACTGGTCGTCTCTCCTCTGTGGTTCCTGCTGGTGTTCGCCGGGCTGACGGCCGCGACCCCGTTCGCCGCGCGACTGCATCCGCTGTGGCCGTTGGCCGTAGTCCTGCACATCGACCTGCTCCGGTTCGGCCTCGGCACGTTGAGTGGTGCGACGGGTGGTGGGGCGGGGCCCGGCTGGGCGGACGGGCTCGGCCGGGTCAACGTCCTGGCGGGCTGGCTCGTCCCGTACTGCCTGGGGGCGCGCTGGGCTCGCGGCGAACTCGACGGTCGCCGGGCGGGCCTGGTCCTGCTGCTGGGCGGCGCGGGTGCCTCCGCACTGCTGATCGCCCTGGGCGGCTACCCGGCCTCGATGGTCGGCGTCCCGGGCGGGGCCGTCTCCAATCTGGATCCGCCCACTCTGGCCGCGGTCGCCTTCGGGCTGGCGCAGTGCGGCGGGGCGTTGCTCCTGGTGGGGCCGTTGCGCAGACGGCTGCGGCGTCCGCTCGCGTGGGCCGCGGTGGCGCTGCTGAACCTCTCGACGATGACGGTGTTCCTGTGGCACCAGACGGCGATGATGACGGTCACGGTGAGCGCGCTGCGGCTCGGCGGCCCGCTGCCCGGACTGCACACCGTGCCGGACGGCCCGGGCTGGGTTCTGGCCCGCCTGCTGTGGCTCCCCGTGTTCGCCTTCGCCCTCCTGTTGTGCTGGGCCGCCTTCCGCACCTACGAGCAGGGGCGCCGGGGCCCGAACCGGGGCGCCGCATCAGTGAGAACCGCTCAAGTGACGCTTACTACGAGGGTGGTTCGGCGCGGGCGTCCGACGACCGGACCGGAAAGGGGCGGGCATGGCTAGGGTGAGGCGCCGGCACGGCGCGGGGGAGGTGGCCGGAGTGCGGGACCTGCCGGAGAAGGGCGAGACCGGAACAGGTGCAGGTGCAGGTACGGGTGCAGGTGCGAGTGCAGGTACGGGTACGTCTGTGGGTGCGACGGACGGGGTTCGGCGGCCGGCCGGCCCGGACAGCTCGCCCTCCTCGCGCGTGGCGCGCTCGGCACAGGCCCTACTCCGTAGGGCGCTACGCGTCGTGAGGGCGGACCTGTGGGCGGAACCCGCCGATCCGTGGCGCCCGGCGAGCGAGGCGCCATGGCGGCCGGTCCTGCTGATGCCCCTGGTGGTGTCCGTCCCGTTTCTGGCCGTGCTCGTCGTCAACGACCTGAACTCACCGGGCGGCGGGGTGGCGGGCCCCTCCCTGCTGTTCGGCCTGGCGCAGAGCGCGCTGCTCGTCGCGGGGGCGTTCCGCCCGGTGTCCGCGTGGTGGGGCGGACTGGCACTGTTCGTCGTCGTGGCGCGGTTACCGGTGTTCACCGACGCCGGGGCGCTCTACCCGTGGAGCGTGTCCGGTGCGCTACTCCAGGCGGGGGCGCTGCTGCTGCTGTCCCTGCGGGTGCGAGCGCGTCGGGCGGCGCTGGCCCTGGGGATCAGCGTGCTGGCCGGGCTATTGTGCCGGGCGGCGGCCACGCAGCCGTACAACGACAGCATGGGGCGCGTCGTCCCCTACCTGGTCGCCGCCACCGTCCTCGGCGCCGCACTGCGGGGGCTGCGCAAGGCGCGCGGCGCCCTCGTGGTGCAGGAGGAGCTGACGGCCGAGGAACGCGCGCGACGTACCGTACTGGAGGAACGCAGCCGCATCGCCCGGGAGTTGCACGACGTCGTGGCGCACCACATGTCGGTGATCTCCATACAGGCGCAGGTCGCACCGCATCTCGTGGAGCACCCCTCGCCGGAGCTGAAGGAGAACCTGGCCTCGATCCGGGGCAGCGCGCTGGAGGCACTGACCGAACTGCGCCGGGTACTGGGCGTTCTGCGGTCCGAGGCACACGAGGGAGATCCGGACGGGGTCGCGGGCACAGCCCGGGCCGATGATCCCGCCCCGCACGCCCCGCACGCCCCGCAGCCGACGCTGGAACGGCTGGACGAACTGCTCGACGGCGTTCGAGGCGCGGGCCTCGACGTGGCTTGTGCGGTGACGGGAGCTCGTCGGGCGCTGTCGCCGGGGGTCGAGCTGTCGGCGTACCGGATCGTGCAGGAGTCGCTGAGCAACGTCCTGCGGCACGCACCCGGGGCGACGGTGACGATCGAGCTGGGGTACCACCGGGCGGCCCTGTCGCTGCGGGTCACGAACAGCGCTCCCGAGCGGCCCGTGGCCCCGTCCCCCGGCCCGGGGCACGGCCTGCTCGGGATGCGGGAGCGGATCGCGATGCTGGGCGGCGAACTGGCCAACGGGCCAACCCCCGAAGGCGGTTACGAGGTGGCCGCGATCCTGCCGACCCCGGCACCACCCCCAGCCCGGGCTGCCACCCCCGCGCCCGCCGCCACCGTATCCGCAGCGCCCGCCTCCTTCCCCTCCCCCTCTGCCCTCTCCCCCGCCGATCCCGAGGAGCCCCCAGCGTGAACCTTTCCGAAGCCGACGTCCGGGTGTTGATCGCGGACGACCAGGTCATGGTCCGGCAGGGCTTCACGGTGCTGCTCAACGCGGAGCCCGGGATCGAGGTGGTCGGGCAGGCGGTGGACGGCCTGGACGCTCTCGACCAGGCCGCCCGACTGGTCCCGGACGTCGTACTGATGGACATCCGCATGCCGGGCCTGGACGGAATCGAGGCCACCCGAAGACTCACCGCCGCGCCACCGGCCCCGAGCATCCACACGCCCGCCCAGTCGGCCCCGAGCATCCCCGCCCCCGCCCAGTCGACCCCGAGCGTCCACGCCCTCGCCCCACCGAACCCGAACGTCCACGCGCCCATTCCGCCGGCCTCGAACGTCCACGCGCCCATTCCGTCGAACCCGGGCACCGCTCCCGTGGACGTCGACGGCTCGGACCGTCCGCTTCCCAAGGTCCTCGTGCTGACGACCTTCGACCTCGACGAGTACGTGTACGAAGCTCTGCGCGCGGGCGCGTCGGGTTTCCTCCTGAAGGACGCCTCCGCCGCCGAACTGGCCCAGGCGGTCCGCGTGGTGGCCGCCGGGGACGCCCTGCTCGCGCCCAACGTCACGAAGCGGCTGATCGCCGAGTTCACCCGCCTCAGGGGCGAGGCGCCACCGAGACGCCCGAACGTGCCACCACTCACCGAACGTGAGACGGAGGTCTTGTCACTCATCGCACGCGGTCTCTCGAACGCGGAGATAGCGGCCCGACTGATCCTGGCGGAGCAGACGGTGAAGACCCATGTGGGCCGCATCCTGGTCAAGCTCTCGCTGCGCGACCGGACCCAGGCCGCGATCTTCGCGTACGAGACGGGGGTGGTACGCCCGGCGGGCGGCGACGGAGAGTAGTCGCGGACGAAGATCGGGGAGCGTCGCACGGGCGCCCGCGCCACCCACTACCGTGGGCGCCGTGAACGACCAGGACGGGCACAACGGCCACAACAGGCGCACCGGACACAACGCCCAGGACGGGCATGCGGGACCGGGCGACTGGAGCAGACGCGAGGACCACGAGGCCCTCGGCGGAGACGTCGCGCCTGACGGGGCCATCGCGCCCGAAGCGACCCCGGGGGCCCGCCGGGGCTCGGGGGCCCGTCCGGACGCCAGGGCGCATCCGGACGCCGGGGCGCATCCGGACGCGGAAACCCGCCGGGGCGCGAAGGCACATCCGGACGCGGACACTCACCCGGACGCGGACACCCACTCAGGGGCGGGCACTCACCCGGAGACGGGTACCCGCCCGGAGGCGGAGACGCTCCCGGGCAGGCGGGCTACGCACCGGGACCCGCTCGCCCCCGAGGAGTGGCCGCTGCACCCGTGGATGGCCGGCTGCGACGTGTGCGTACGGATGCGGGTCGACATGGTCGAAGCGTGCGCCGATCCGGTGGCCGCCGACGCCGCCGCGTACAGCGACTGGCCGGCGCTGTCCCAGTCCGGGTTCGCCGAGCACGTCGTGCGGGCGCATCCCGGAGTGCTGCCGACGTGGTTCGAGGGCTGCGCCACCTGCGCGCACCACCGCGTCACGCAACAGCGCGCGGAGACATCCGGCCCCGGCTCCTCCGGCTTCGACTCCTCCGGCCCCGCCCTCTCCGCCTCCACCCTCGACGCCCACTCCACCCTCGACGCCCACTCCGCCCTCGACACCCCATCCCCGGACGCCCACGCTCCCGACCCCGCTTCCGACCCCTCAGGTCCCGCCCCCGACCCCTCAGGTCCCGGCGCCGAACACCGCGCCCGGCACCTCCTCGTCCCCGAGTCCATCGCCCACGAGGCCTGAGGGGCGACCGCTCCTCCCCGGCCGCCCCACCCGGCTCACCCCCGGCCTGCACCAGCACGTGCGGGGTCACCAGTCGTGCGGAGTCACCTGCCGCGCGGGGTCACCTGCCGCGCGGGGTCACCAGTCGTGCACCGTTCCGTCCTGGAGGCGGTTGACCGGGAGGTAGTCCGGGGCGTACGGGTGGGCGGCGGCGAGTTCCTCGTCGAGTTCGACGCCGATGCCGGGGGTTTCGCCGGGGTGGAGGTGGCCGTCGGTGAAGGTGTAGGCGTGGCGGAAGACCTCGTTGGTGAGCGGGGTGTGGCCGGAGTACTCCTGGATGCCGAAGTTGTGGACGGCGAGGTCGAGGTGGACGGCGGCGGCCATGCCGACCGGGGAGATGTCCTCGGGCCCGTGCACGGCGCTCTTGATCTGGTACTGGGCGGCGAAGTCGAACAGCCTTTTGAGCGGCGAGACCCCGCCGAAGTGGGTGACGGCGGAGCGCACGTAGTCGATCAGCTGCTCGGTGATCAGGGTCTGGTAGTCGTACACGGTGTTGAAGACCTCGCCGATCGCGAGCGGGGTCGTGGTGTGCCGGCGGACGAGGCGCAGCGCCTCCTGGTTCTCGGCGGGCGTGCAGTCCTCCAGCCAGAAGAGCCGGTAGGGCTCCAGGTCCTTGCCGAGGCGGGCGGCCTGGAGGGGGGTGAGGCGGTGGTGCGCGTCGTGCAGCAGGGGCAGTTCGGGCCCGAACTCGGCGCGTACGGCCTCGAAGACGCCGGGGAGGTGGCGCAGGTAGGCGGCGGTGTCCCAGTCCTCGACCACGGGGCGGGGGTGCGCGGAGGGGGCGGCGGCCTCTTGCGCGGCGGAGCCCCCCACGCCGTACACCGTCTTGAGTCCGGGCACGCCGGTCTGGACGCGGATGGCGGGGTAGCCGAGGGCCAGCTTCTCGCGGACGGAGTCGAGGAGTTCGGGGATGTCGCGGCCGCTCGCGTGGCCGTAGGTGGCGACGCGCTCGCGGCTCGCGCCGCCGAGCAGCTGGTAGAGCGGCAGTCCGGCGGCCTTGGCCTTGATGTCCCACAGGGCGACGTCGACGGCGGCGATCGCGGCCATCGTGACGGGGCCGCGCCGCCAGTACGCGCCCCGGTACAGGGACTGCCAGGTGTCCTCGATCCGGTGCGGGTCGAGCCCGATGAGCAGCGGGGCGACGTGGTCGCGCAGGTAGCTGACGACGGCGAGTTCGCGACCGTTGAGGGTGGCGTCACCGAGGCCGGTGAGCCCTTCGTCCGTGGTGATCTTCAGGGTGACGAAGTTGCGGCCGGGGCTGGTGACGACGACCTTCGCGTCGACGATCTTCATGGCATTCGCTTTCCGGGCCGCGCACGGCGGCCGTCTCAGGGACATCGGGGAGACAGGACGAGATCAGGGAGACGGATCAGGGAGACGGATCAGGGGGACGGGAACAGGGGGACGGGACGGGACGAGACGCAACGGGGTGATGGGACTGATGGGACCAAGGGGACAGGACGAGGAGGAAGGGGCCCCTTCAGCCCTTGGAGGCCCCGGAGGTGAGCCCGGCGACCAGGTATTTCTGGCCGAGTACGGCGGCGAGGACGACGGGCACGGTGATGAGGGTGGCGGCGGCCATGAGCCCGCCCCAGTCGGTGCTCGCGTAGGAGATGAAGTTGAACAGGGTCACGGGCACGGTCTGGGTGTGGTCGTCGGCGAAGACGAGGGCGAACATGAAGTTGTTCCAGCTGAAGACGAAGGCGAGCAGCGAGGCGGTCGCGGTGCCGGGCGCGGCGAGCGGCAGCGTGATGCGCCAGAACGCGCCGAAGGCGGAGAGTCCGTCGGTGCGCGCGGCCTCCTCCAGTTCGACGGGCAGCCCCGCGAAGAAGCTGATCATGATCCACATGATGAGCGGCACGGAGACGAACATGTGGCTCAGGACGAGCACGGTGTAGGAGCCGACGAGTCCGGCGCGCGCGAACAGGTAGTACCAGGGCACGAGCAGCGAGATGGCCGGGACGATGCGCGCGACGAGGATGAGCGAGCCGGTGCGGTGCATGCCGAAGCGGCCCACGGCCCACGCGGCCGGTACGGCGATGACGGCGGACAGGACGGTCGATATGACGCCCACGAGCAGCGAGTTGCCCATGGAGCGGACGATCTGCCCGGCTTCAAGGACGCTGCGGAAGTTGTCGAGGGTCGGCTTGAACCACAGTCCGACGGACGGGTCGGTGACCTGCACGTTGGTCTTGAACGCGGCGGCGAACATCCAGATGACGGGCAGCGCGAAGACGAGGGTGACGAGCCCGATCGCGATCCCGCGCAGCCGGGCGCCCCAGCGGCGGCGGGCGGGCGGCCGGTGGAGGACGGGGGCCGGGGGCGCGGGCGCGGCGGAAAGAGTGGGGTGCGTGGTGCTCATGCGGCGGCGGCCTTCCTTCCGGAGCGGCGGCGCAGCAGCACCACGACGCCGACGATGAACAGCGTGAACAGGACGAGGACGGCGGCGGCGAGCCCGTACTCCTGGTAGTCGAAGGTCAGGCCGTAGGCGTACACGTTGAGGGTCTCGGCCTCGAAGTCGGAGCCGCCGCCTGCGCCCTTGGTGGCGTAGAGGATGTCGAAGGTCTTGAGGGCGTCGACGGCGCGCAGGACGAGAGCGGTGGCGAGGGTCGGGCCGAGCATCGGCAGGACGACGTACCGGAAGCGCTGCCAGGCCCCGGCCCCGTCGACGAGCGCGGCCTCCTCGGGTTCCTCGGGCAGGGTGGTGAGTCCGGCGAGCAGCAGGAGCGTCATCATGGGCGTCCACTGCCACACGTCGATGAGCATGAGGGTCGGCAGCGACTGCTGGACGGAGCCGAGGAACTCCATGCGGGGCAAGCCGATTCCGGCGAGCAGGTGGTTGGCGATGCCGTTGGTCGGGTCGAGGATCAGCAGCCACAGGATGCCGATGGCTACGGGCGTCGTGAGCAGCGGGATGATCAGCACGGTGCGCACCCAGCGCATGCCCCGGAAGGGTTTGCGCATGAGCATCGCGAGCGCGAGCCCGAACACGGTCTCCAGGACGACGGCGCCGACGGTGAAGACGAGGGTGCGGCGGGCGGCGGGCCAGAAGCGGCGGGTGTCGCCGAGCGCGTCGGTGAAGTTGCGCAGCCCGATGTGGTGCTTGCCGGCGTTCACGGCGCCGAAGGCGTCGGTGAAGCTGAGGTCGAGCGTGAAGGCCAGCGGGAACACGATCATGGCGCCGACGAAGAGCAGCGCGGGGGCGAGCATCGCCCATTTCAGCCGCCGGTTGGCCTGTTCGAAGGTGCGGGTGCGTGGTGCGCGGGAGCGTGTCGAGGGGCCCGTGGCGTCGGCGCCGGTCCGGCCGGGGGCGAGGTCGGTCGTGGTCATCACGCCTCCTTGTGGCGGTTGTCGCGGACGAGGAAGTCGGCGAACTCCGCGTCGGCGTCCCGGACGACGGGCTCGACGCGTTCGCCGAGGATCCCGGCGACGAGCGGACGGCCGACGATGTCGCGGGCCCGCCCGACCTGGAGGACGCGGGGCCGGTCGTAGCCGAGGCCGCGTTCCGCGTTGAGGCGCATGGCCTCGGCGAGGTCGGGCGGGAACGAGGCGAGCGTCTTCTTGTCGGACCACGCCGACTCGCGCGCCCCCGGTATGCCCTCGGCCTGCAGCGCGGAGACCATCGCGGGGCTCGCGGCCCAGCGGATGAACTCCCAGGAGTCGTCGCGCAGCCGGGAGAAGGCGTTGATGCCGAGGCTCCACGAGGGGATGTTGTGCGGGCGGGCCCCGGCGGGACCGGCGGGGAAGGGCGCGAAGCCGACCGTGTCCCGTACCGTCGAGATCTTCGGGTCGAGGAAGTTGCTGTAGACGGCGTCGGCGTCGATGTAGAAGGCCGCCTTGCCCTGCGCGAAGATCGGCAGGGCCTGTTCGAGGCTCATGTTGGTGGCGCCGGGCGGCCCGGCCTCGGCCAGCAGTTTCCCGTAGTACCGGTAGGCGGCGAGCGCCTCGGGCGTGCCGATCGCGGACTTCCCGTCCACGACGAAGTCCCCGCCGTGCGAGTACAGGAAGCTGGACCACTGGGACACGGCGCCGTTGCGCTGTCCGCGCCCCACGTAGCCGAAGAAGTTCTTCTTGCGGTCGGCGAGTTCGAGGGAGGCGTCCATGAGCGCGTCGAGCGTCTTCGGCGGGCCGCCCAGGTCCTCGACGAGGTCCTTGCGGTAGTAGAGCGCGGGCCGTTCCGTGACGACGGGGACGCTCAGCACCTTCCCGGAGGTGACGGAGGCGGTGCGCGGCGCCTTCTGGAAGTCGCCCCAGCGGAAGGACTTCTCGCCCTCGACGCGGTCACTGAGGTCGGCGAGCCACCCGTTGTGCCCGAACACCAGCTGCTCCTGGAGGGCGCGGACCATCATGACGTCGACGTCCGTGCCGGAGGCGTTGAGCTTCACGTTGTAGCTGCTGGAGAGCTGGTCGGCGGTGAGCAGCGTCATGGAGACGCGGCGCCCGATCCGTTCCTCGAACTCCTTCATCCGCTTCTTGATCGCCTGCGACCACACGTGGTTGATCGCCATGATCCGCAGCGGCGTGTCCGCGGACGGTTTCCCGCCGGCCGGCGCGCACGCGCCGATCGCCCCGAGCCCGGCCCCGCCCGCGACCCCCAGGGCCAGCCGGCCGAAGGAACGACGGCTCAGGGCAGGGCTGCCGAAGGAACGACGGCTCAGGGCGGGGCTGCTGAGGGCACGGCGGCTGAGGGACTGACGCCTCGTGGACATCCTTGTCCTCGTCTCTCTCGGTCTCCGGTCAGGACCGGTCCAACTGGTAGGACCAGTTGGACCGGACGACGGGACGCTAACAGGAGAGAGGAGGCCGTGACCAGACCCTGGGACGGAGTTTTCCGAGGCCACCGGCCGTGAACCGCCACCGGGGCCTCGCGGAACCAGCCCCGGCTAGGCGGAGGCGGTGTCCGGCCCCCCGGCGGGCGCGCAGACCAGATCGCCGCCGTCGGTCGGACGCGGCGCGCTCCGCCCGGCGAGGCGCACCGCTTCGAGGTACGCGGTGACGGCGTCCCGGTTCTTGACGAGGCAGCGGATGCGGTCGGCCATGCGGTCGCGTTCGCGCTCCAGCGTGGCGAGCGTCTCCGGTGTCGCGTCGCTGAAGTGGATGTCGCGGGGCCGGTCGAGGCAGGGCAGGATCTGCCGGATGACGCGGGTCGGCAGGCCGATGTCGATCAGCGCCCTGACCTGGAGGACCTTGTCCACGCATGCCTCGTCGAACTCGCGGTAGCCGTTGGCGCGGCGGCGGGAGCCGATCAGCTCCTGCTCCTCGTAGTAGCGCAGCAGTCGCGGCGATGCGCCGGTCCGCTCCGACAGCTCACCGATACGCATATGACCTACCTCACTCGGGGCCGGCTTGACCCTCACACCGATGGCAGGGTTTGAGCATACGGCCATGACTACGCGGCAGCCACAGCCAGAGCAGCGGGCGCGGGAGCACGAGCGGGAGCGGGACGATCAGGAAGTACGGAGGCAGGCGGGACGGGAACCGGAACGGGAGCCGGGACGGGAACCGGAACGGGAACCGGGACAGGAACCGGAACGGGAACCGGGACAGGAACCGGAACGGCTGCCGTGGAGGGCGCTGATCGCCCTGGGCAGCGCGGCCTTCCTGGCGATTCTCACCGAGGCGCTGCCCGCCGGGATGCTGCCCGAGATGAGCGGTGACCTCTCGGTGGGGCAGTCCGCCATGGGGCAGTCGCTCACCGTCTACGCGCTCGCGACGGCGCTCCCCGCGATCCCGCTGGTCGCGGTCACGGCCACGTGGCCGCGCAAGCGACTCGTCCTCGGCGCGGTGGCGGTCGTCTCCGTGGGCAACCTGGTCACCGCCGTGTCCCCCGACTACGCGCTGACGCTGGTGTTCCGGGGGGTCTCGGGGGTGGCGACGGGCCTCGTGTGGGCGCTGCTCGTCGGCTACGCCCGCAGGCTCGCGCCGCCGCGTCTGCGGGGGCGGGCGATCGCCGTCACGATGACCGGCGTGCCGCTCGCCCTGTCCCTCGGTATCCCGCTGGGCACTCTGCTGAGCGGGGCACTCGGCTGGCGGCTGACGTTCGGTCTGGTGGCGGCGCTCGGCGCGGTCCTGTGCGGGTGGATCCTCGTATCGGTGCCGGACGCGCCGGGGACGCCCCGGGGGAACCGGGAGCCGGTCCTGCGGCCGCTCGCCCGGCCCGGGGTGGCGGCGGTCCTGTTCGTGGTCGCGGCCTACGTGCTGGCGCACAACATCCTGTACACGTACATCGCGGCGTTCCTCGACGCGTACGGCATGGCGGACTCCGTCGACCTGGTGCTCCTGGTCTTCGGGCTGGCCTCGCTGGTGAGCGTCGTCGTCACGGGCGCCCACGTCGACCGCAGGCTGCGCGGCCTGACCCTCGCCAGCACCGTCCTCTTCGCCGCGGGGGCCGCGATCCTGGCCGTACTGGCCGACCGCGAGGCCATGGTCTACGTCGCGATGGTCCTGTGGGGACTGGGCTGGGGTGCCGTGTCGACGCTGCTCCAGACCGCGGTCACGGACGCGGGCGGCGAGGGCGCGCAAACGCTGCTGGTGACGGTGTGGAACGGGTTCATGGGCGTCGGGGGCGCCGTCGGCGGCCTCCTCCTGAGCCTCTTCGGGCCGCTGTCCTTCCCGTGGAGCGTCCTGGCGCTCCTGACGCCGGTCCTGGCCGTCGTGATCCTCGCGCGCGGCCACGCGTTCCCGGCGAGGCGGCCGACAGCGGGAGGCTCCCTCTGACAGGCGGCGAACGGCGGGACGGGGAGGGGAGCGGAAGGGCGGGGACGGGGAGGTCGGGAAGGACGGGGGCGGAGGCGGCTCAGCGCGTGCCGCCGTCCCCTGCCCCGTCCCGCCGTTCGCCGGACTTCCCCGTCTCCCCGAGCAGCGCCTCGATGTGATGGCGGGCCATGACGTTGACCGGGACGTCCAGGTCGGCGCCGTAGGTGCGCAGTCCGAGCATGAGGTGGGCGCGCATCCGCTCGCTCGCGAGGTCCGGATCGCGTGCCTCGACGGCCGCGAAGATCTCGGGGTGGTGCGGGACTCCGGGCTCGGCGATCGACGGATCGGAGTTGGAGCGCAGCATCATCTCGAACATCATGCCGCTGATCGAGGACAGCATGATCCGCAGTACGGGGTTGCCGCCGGCCGCCGCGACGGCGTCGTGGAAGTCGAGGTCGGCGCGGGCTTTGACGACGACGTCGGTGGCGGTTTCGAGCCCGTCGACGGCGGCGCGCATGACCTCGATGTCGGCCTCGGTGGCCCGCAGCGTCGCGAGCCGCACGGTCTCGACCTCCAGCGGGAGCCGGGCCTCGATGAGCTGCCGCACGGTGGGCCGTCCGGCCCGGTACAGCGCGTCGTACCCGCGCGCCTGCCCGGAGGTCTGCTCCCGCACGAAGGACCCGCGCCCGGGCGCGACCTCGATGAGGTGCTGGGCCTCCAGCCGCCGCAGCACCTCACGGACGACGTTGCGGCTGGACCCGAACTGCACGGAGAGCTCGCGCTCCGAGGGCAGCTTGCTGCCGACTGGGATCTCCCCGGTCCGGATGTCGTGCTCCAGCTGCCGCGCGATCCGCTCGGTCAGCAGCCCACGCTGAGCGGGGCCGGGCTGGTGGGACGGGGCTTGCGGCGGCATGGTCGGGAGAATACAGGGGCGGCCGGACCAGCGGCGGAGACGGCGGAACCGGAGGCGGAAGCCGAGGCGGAAGCACCCGCCCGGGGCTCGCGAACCGGGGACGAGCGCTTCCGCGCGCGGCGTAGGTGGACCGTACGGCAGCCGACGCGGCGAACGTGGCCGTACGACGACGGGCCGCGCGGCTTGCGTGGCCGTACGACGGGCCGCGCGGCGTGCGTGGCCGTGGACGGCGCCGTCTCAGGAAGACGTGAACCGGGCCCACCGCGCGGCGGCGAACACGAGCACGGGCCCGCGCCCGCCGCCCTTCGAGTCCCGCGCCGCGACACGGCCGTCACGGAGGCGCGCGACTTCGACGCACTCCGCCTGGCCGTTGCTGCGGCTGCTCTTACGCCATACGGCATCCGTCAGGTCAGCACCGTTCATCCGCCCAGCTCCTCGACCGCGTACCGCTCGAAGGCCACCCACTCGCCGGGACCGACGGACAGCGCGGGACACCGGCCGTCGTGCTTGGTGTCCCGCATCGCCACCCGGCCGTTGCCGAGGAGGGCGACCTCAACGCAGTTCGCGTCACCGTTGCTACGACTGCTCTTGCGCCACACCACGCCTGTCAGGTCAGCGCTGTTCATCCGCTCAACCCCGTGACCGCGTGCCGCTCGAACGCGACCCACTCACCGGGACCGAAGACAAGCGCCGCGCCCCGCCCCTCGTGTTTGGTGTCCCGCATCGCCACACGCCCGTCACTGAGGAGGGCGACCTCAACGCAGTTGGCCTGCCCGTTGCTGCGGCTGCTCTTGCACCACACCACGCCTGTCAGATCAGCACTGTTCATCCGCTCAACCCCCTGGCCGCATAACGCTCGAATACCGCCCACTCACCAAGGCCAACGAGGAGCGCCGGGCCCCGGCCGTCGTGCTTGGTGTCCCGCATCGCCACCCGGCCGTTGCCGAGGAGGGCGACCTCGACACACTCGGCGTCGCCGTTGCTACGACTGCTCTTGCGCCAGACCGCACCTGTCAGGTCAGCACTGTTCACTTGCTCAGCTCCCTCGCTGCTTGCTGGAGAAGGCTCGTGCTACCAGCCTCATCAAGCGCCGAATCCCAGATAGAGGCGAACGCCCCGTCGTAACGCCCGATCTCGTTGATCTTGTCGAGATACAGCGCTCCTGTGAAGCCCTCCACATAGACGGTGGGCGGCTCCGTCTCCCGGCCGTCAGCAGTAGTCGGGAAGCGCATCCTGACGAACGGGCCGGACAGGATCCCCGCGTGCAGTCCGGCGCTGTACGGCACGACACGGATGGAGACGTTGTCCCGCGCGTTCAATTGAACCAGCCGCTCCAGCTGGGCAGCCATGACGGTGGCACCACCTACCGGACGCCTCAACACCGCCTCGTTGATCGCGACGTCCACCCGTGGGGCTGCCGTGACACGCGTAAGCAGCGCTTGCCGCATGACCCGGACATGGACACGCCGCTCAACCTCTGCCTCGTCCCGGCCGGGGTCGGATCGCTTGATGAGTACACGGGCATAATCAGGTGTCTGGAACAGCCCCGGCACCAGCTCAGAGGAATACCAGGACAACCGCTCCGCCGATTCCTCCAGCCCGATGTAAAGATCAAAGCCCTCCGGGATCACGTCACCATAAGCGTGCCACCAGCCGCGCCCCTTCGTTTCCTTGGCGAGGCCCATCAGGCCCTGCGTCAATTCCGGAGCCGCTCCGTACACCTTGCACATCGCCTCGACATCGAGGCTGCGCAAAGAAGTCTGGCCGGTCTCGATCCGCCAGATCTTCGGCTCCGACCACTCCAGCTCCTTGGCGGCGGCTCGGACGGTCAGCCGTGAGGCGTTGCGCAACTCCCTGAGATGTCGGCCCAGTTGACGACGCGGCACGGTCGAACCCGTAGCGACTCCGGACACACGGTCCCCCATTTTCCTGATTCCCCTCGATGCGAGCGAACCCTTCACCCGAAATGTAGGCCCCCAGATGTTCACTCCGCAATGTCGAACGATATTTCGATGTCACTCCAATTGATTATTCGCGAATGTAGTCTTGCAATTCCGAGTCCTGCGCTGCTTCACTCGTCACCCGGAATCAAGCCGCGACCACGCCAGGTAATGGCCCGCGCGGCGTAGGGAGAACGAAGCGATGAACCCGGTGATCTTCGGCTACATGCGCGTCCCCGACGACCTGAGCGACGAGGCGGCCCGGCGCACTCAGGAGGTGATGAAGGCGTACGCGGAGGCCCACGGCCTGCACCTGATGACCGTCTTCCACGAGTACGTCTCGGGCGGGCAGGCCGCGTTCACCGATCTGGTGGAAGCGGTCGGGCTCGCGGGTGTGCGGCAGGTGCTCGTGCCGTCCTACCGGGAGCTCGCCCTCAACCGCTCGCTCCAGGACGCCATGGCCCTGCACCTGTCGTCCGCGACGGGCGCGCGGATCCTCGCGGTGGAGGAGGACTGATGCGGGAGCGGCGGCCGCCCTATCTCATCCAGGACGCACGGGAGTTCGGGACACTCGCTCTACCGGCCGCGCATCCGGCCGCCGTCCACTCGCGCCGGTTCGTCCAGCTCTGTCTGTCCGGGTGGGGGACGGCCGGCGAGGCGCACGAACTCGCGCTGGTGACCTCGGAACTGGTGACCAACGCCGTTCTCGCGGAGACCGCCTCCGAGGCCCCGGCTCCCCTGGTCACCGTGGGTTTGGTCGCCCTGCCGGGTCGCCTCGTCGTGGAGGTCGGGGACACGTCCCGGCTACCGCCCGTGCTCCGGTGTCCGGCGGTGGACGCCGAGGGCGGCCGGGGCCTGCTCCTCGTCGGGAGCCTCGCACGACGGTGGGGTTTCTACCGCACCGGCTCCGGCAAGGTGACCTGGGCCGAACTCCCCACCGGGACAACCGAGTCGGGTCCCGCCGCCCCCCGGGACGCGGTCACTCCCGCGCCAGCCGGAACCGTTCCGCCAGGGCCTCGACCTGGGCGTGCAGGAGGGAGGCCGGGGCGTGGCCCATGCCGGTGAACTGGCCGGTGGCCTCCAGGCTCACCGTGCCGTGCAGCTGCGCCCACGCGAGGACGGCTCCCGCCAGGCCGGTGGCCACCGCCTCGGGGGAGGCGGCCGGGCCCGCGTACCGGGCGGCCCACTCGCGTACGGCGGGGTCGTCGTTCGCCCACGCGGACATCTCGGCGATCAGCGTGGCGTCGGCGCCTGACTCCGCCGCCGGGCGGGGGGATTCGGCGAGGACGCCGACGAAGGGGCCGAGCGCGCCCCTCGCCCGGTCCACCGTGTCGGGCGGGGCCTGGTAGCCGGCCACCGGGGACCCGGCGATCAGCAGGTAGCGGTGCGGCTGGGCGAGGGCCCACGCGCGGAAGGCGTCCGCGAGCGCCGCGAGCCGTACGGCGGCGGGGCGGCCCGCGCAGGACTGCCGTGCCGTCTCGATCGCCGAGGCCGCGTCGTCGTACGCGTCCCTGATCAGGGCGCTCAGGAGTTCGTCGCGACCGGCGAAGTACCGGTAGAGCGCGGGGCCGGACAGGCCCATGGTCTTCGCGATACGGGTCAGCGCGACCGCCTCGACGCCGCCCTCGGCGAGCTGGGCGAGCGCCGTCTGCTTGATCTCGGCGCGCGTCTGCTCGCGGTAACGGTCCCTCGGGCTGCTCGGCTTCTTCTCGGGCCTCAACGGCCTCTCCGGCGTCTCCGGCGTCTTCGGCGTCTTCGGCGTCTTCGGCGTCTTCGGCGTCTTCGGCGTCTTCGGCGTCATGGGAAGGGATCCGTTCCTCGTCTCACGCGGATGGTCGGGGCGGACCACCGCACACCCCGCACGTCCGCCGCTCCAGTTTCCCATCCTGGCTTTCGTTACGGCCCCTAACCCGAGGGCGGGAAACCCGAGGGCGGGAAAGAAGTGGCACGGGGTCTGCCCCATCACTACCGTGGCCCGTCATGACCACGCCCCCTTCCGTCACCCCGGCTGCCGAGGACTGGCTCGCCGTGAACCGCGTCAACTGGGACGGCCGGGTGCCCGTCCACGTCGACAGCGCCTTCTACGACCTCCCCGGCTTCGTCGCGGGGCGCAACTCGCTGCGGGACTTCGAGGTCGAGGAAGTCGGGGACGTGCGCGGGCGCCGTCTGCTGCACCTCCAGTGCCACATCGGGCTCGACACGCTCTCCTGGGCGCGGCTCGGCGCGCAGGTCACGGGGCTCGACTTCTCCGCGCCCGCCCTGGAGGTGGCCCGCGACCTCGCCGGGCGGACGGGGACGGCCGCCTCGTCCCGCTTCGTGACCTCCGACGTGTACGAGGCCGGGACCGCGCTCGACGGGCAGGGGCCGTTCGACATCGTGTACACGGGGCTCGGCGCCCTGTGCTGGCTGCCCGATCTGCCGCGCTGGGCGCGGACGGTGGCCGGGCTGCTGGCCCCCGGCGGTTTCCTGCACCTGACGGAGTTCCACCCCTTCAGCGACGTGCTCGGCGAGGACGGCCGCACCGTCGAGGAGGACTACTTCACGCGCGGGCCGCTCGTCTTCGACTACCCGCACACGTACACCGACGGCGAGCCGCTGCCCGCGACCCGCACCGTGCAGTGGCAGCACGGGCTCGGGGACGTCGTGACCGCGCTCGCCGGAGCCGGGCTGCGCCTGGAGTTCCTGCACGAGCGCGACGGCGGGCACTTCCGCTTCCCGCCGGGCACGGGCGCCCCGCAGGTCTACTCCCTCCAGGCGCGGAAACCGGAGTAGCCGGGCAGAAAGCGGCGGGGCGGCCCGGTTCTCACACCTGGGCGACCCGCACCACCAGCTTCCCCCGCACGTGTCCCGCGTCGCTCTCGGCCGCCGCGTCCGCCGCGCCCTCCAGGGGGTATTCGCGCGCCACCGGCAGGACGAGCCTGCCCTCGGCCGCGAGTCGCGCGTGCTCGGCGAGGCCGGGGCCCGGGTCGCCGGTGCGGCTCGCGGAGAAGGTCACGCCGTGCTTGGCGGCGTCCATGTCGGCGATCGTCACGATGCGTTCGGTGCTGCCGCCGAGCAGTTCGAACGAGTCGGCCACCGCGCCCCGGCCCGCCGCGTCGAAGACGGCGTCGACGCCCTGCGGGGCCACCGCCCGTACCCGCTCCGCCAGGCCCTCCCCGTACGCGACGGGGACCGCGCCCAGCTCGCGCAGGTAGGCGTGGTTGGCGGGGGAGGCCGTCCCGACGACCGTCGCACCGGCGGCGACGGCGAGCTGGACGGCCACCGTGCCGACCGCCCCGGCCGCCCCGTGCAGCAGCAGGGTCTCACCGGAGCCGAGGCCGAGCAGTCCGAGGACGCGGGAGGCGGTCTCCGTCGCGACCGGCAGCGCCGCCGCCTCCGCCCAGCCGAGCGCGGCGGGCTTGGGTGCCCAGCCCTCGGCCAGCGTGTACTGCGCCCAGGAACCGCCGAGCGCCCAGCCGAGGATCTCGTCACCCGGGGCGGTCCCGTGCACGCCTTCGCCGACCGTCTCGACGACCCCCGAGAACTCCTGGCCCGGGATGGCCGGGAGGGCCGTCGGGAAGACCTGCCGCATCCAGCCGGCCCGGATCTTGCCGTCGACCGGGTTCACTCCCGCGGCGACCACCCGGACCAGGACCTGCCCGGGGCCCGGGACGGGCCGCTCGGCCTCGCGGACCTCCAGCACCTCGGGCCCGCCGAACTCCTCGAACACACTCGCTCGCATGACCGTCTCCTACTCGCCGTACCCGAAGCAGCAACTGCCACTGTTCTCCTCGTACTTGCCGCACCCATGCCGGATGCGGCACCCACGAGACCGCCCCCGGACCGGCCGCCGACCGGCTTGGCCTGCACGGCACGGGTCTTACCGGTACCGGCACGGCGGCGCGGACCCTGGCCGCCGTCCACGACGTCCCGCACCGGCCGCTGGGCGCTGACCGCCGGCCGCTGGGCGAGACCCTGCCCTGTCTCTCGCGTGTTCCGCGTGACCTCGTCGCGCCCGGGGCGGCGGCCTGAGGGGTTCCGGCGGCCGCGTCTTCTTCCCGCTCCCACCCCCGTCATGCCTCACACCCGCACTTTTCCAGTACTACTTTCGCGGGTCGAGGGAGACAGAACATCGGCCTTCACCCGTTCGGGAAATCTGTCGTGGTGGGAGTAGACATGCGCGCTCCATGGGGTTAGCGTCTTCCTCGTAGCCAGAGATCCACGAAGGCGCGGCAGACACGAACTGCCCGCACGCGGGAGCAATAAGCAGTACGGCACGGTGGTGGAGTGGCGGGGCCGGAGTCATCTCGGGGTCCCCTCGCTGACGGCCGGGCCGGGCGGCTCGACAGGGGCCGCCGCAGCGGTACCGCAGGACAGTGGTCCCGCAGTACCGCAGGAAAGAAGGCAGTACCGCAGTACCGATCACGTTGACCAGCGCGAGGAAAGAAGGAGGCAGACGCCATCAGGATCGCCCGGGCGAGGACATAGCAGCCCGGGTACCGCAGGCCCCGGAACGGAAGGTGGTCCCACGGTCACGCAACCGCGATCCCCGCACACGTCCCCCTCCTTCGGGAGACGGCGCGGAATGAGAAGGCCGGCCCCGCAGTAGGCCGGCGGATGGTGTTCCAATCCCTCGGGGCTCCGGTGCCGCACGGCACCGGAGCCCCTCGACGCGTTCCCCAGAACCGCGACCCCCGACCGCCGACCCCCGAACCCCCGGACAGAGGTGCCGATGAGATGCCGGACGAGCAGCAGAAGCGCGCGGATGAGGTGCAGATGACAGCAGAGAACTCCTTCGACCGTCTCGACGACGAGGACTACCCCGCCTACACCATGGGCCGCGCCGCCGAAGTGCTCGGTACGACCCCGGCGTTCCTGCGGGCGATCGGTGAGGCCCGCCTGATCACCCCGCTGCGTTCGAAGGGCGGCCACCGGCGTTACTCCCGCTACCAGTTGCGTGTCGCCGCCCGCGCCCGCGAACTGGTCGACCAGGGGACGCCCGTGGAGGCCGCCTGCCGCATCGTCATCCTTGAGGACCAGCTGGAAGAGGCGCTGCGCATCAACGAGGAGCGCCGCGGCGCCCTCCCCGGGCCACGCCAGGAGGCGGACGCCTGACACCGGCCTGACACCCCCTGAACCCGCAGAGCGCCCCGCCCACTCGGACGGGCGAGGAACGCACGGCCGGGAGAAAATCACCGCGCCCCGCGCCCCGTCCTGCGGTAACGTCCCGCCCGCGGGTCCGCCCCTCCCCGGTGGAGGGCCGGTCTCGCGGGTGCGCCGTCCCCCACGGGGGTGTCCGCACCCACCCACCCCGCTCGACCGGCCCCGGCCCCCCGTGGCCGTCCTCGCAACGCCACGACGCCGCAACGCCCGTACGCCGTCACGTCACTTCACGGCGGCAGGGCCGAGCCGCGCGCGATCGGAAGGAAGAGAGCCATGCGCCGTCACTTCGGAGCAGTCACGACGCCCCGCGCTCTCTCTCCGATCTCCGAGGACCACCTTGACCACCACCCCCTCGCTCCCCCTGAACCTGGGCGTTCTCGCCCACGTCGACGCCGGTAAGACCAGCCTCACCGAGCGGCTGCTGTTCGAGCACGGAGCGCTCGGCGCGCTCGGCAGCGTCGACGCGGGGAACACCACCACCGACAGCGGCGAACTCGAACGCGAACGCGGGATCACCATCCGCTCGGCCGTCGCCCCGCTGACTCTCGGCGGTCGTCACGTCAACCTCGTGGACACCCCGGGTCACCCCGATTTCATCGCCGAGGTCGAACGTGCCCTCGGTGTGCTCGACGGCGCCGTCCTCGTCGTGTCCGCCGTCGAAGGGGTCCAGCCGCAGACCCGTGTCCTGATGAAGTCGCTGCGCCGGCTGCGGCTGCCCACGCTGATCTTCGTCAACAAGATCGACCGGCCGGGGGCGCGCGAGGAGGGGCTGCTCGACGACATCCGGCGCGGGCTCGCCCCGTACGTGGTCCCGCTCGCCACCACGTACGCGGCGGGCACCCCGGCCGCGCGCTCCCTGCCGCTGCCGCTCGCCGGACGCCACTCCCCCGCCGAACTGCTCGCCGAACACGACGACTTGCTGCTCTCGCGGTATGTGGACGGGCCCGCTCCGGCCGAGGACGAGGTGCGTGCGGCGCTCGCGCGGCACACCGCCTCCGGGCTGGTCCATCCGCTGTGCTTCGGTTCCGCCCTCACCGGCACCGGCACGCGTCACCTCGCCGAGGCCGTCGCCACCCTCCTGCCCTCCCCCGCCGCCGACCGGGACGCCCCCGCCTCCGGCACCGTCTTCGCCGTCGAACGCGGCGCGGGCGGTGAGAAGACCGCGTACGTCAGGCTGTTCGGTGGCCGGCTGCGCGCCCGTGAGCGGGTCGTGCTGCACCGCGACGAGCCGGGTGGCGGCGCGGCGCGCGTGAGCGGCCGTCTCACCCGCCTCGACGTCGTCGGCGACGACCACGACGACGACCGCGCCCTGTCCGCCGGGGGGATCGGGGCCTTCCGCGGGGTGCCGGGGGTCCGGGTCGGGGACCGGATCGGCGCGCCCGACCCCGGCCGCCCGGTGTTCCGCTTCGCCCCGCCGGGGCTTGAGGCCGTCGTGCGCCCTGCGGAGCCCGGCCGGGGCGCGGCCCTGCACGCGGCGCTGTCCGCGCTCGCCGACGAGGACCCGTTCGTGCGGACGCGGACCACGGCGGACGGCGAACTGTCGGTGCTCCTGCACGGCGCCGTGCAGCGCGAGGTGCTCGCGGAGCGGCTGCGCCGGGAGTTCGGCCTCGCGGTGGAGTTCGCGCCGGTCACGCCCGTGTACCGGGAACGGCCCGTCGCGTCCGGCGAGGCCGTACGGGAGCTGGGGCCGGGCCCGGACGGGTTCTGGGCGACGGTCGGGCTGCGCGTGGACCCGGCGGAGTACGGCAGCGGGGTGCGCTGGGCGCGGGAGACGGAGTGGGGCGCGCTGCCCCGGGCCTTCCACCGCGCGATCGAGGAGACGGCCCTCGGCGCGCTCGGGCAGGGGCTGTACGGCTGGGAGGTCACCGACTGCGTGGTGACCCTGACCCGGACCGGGTACGCGGCGCCGCTGAGCACGGCCGCCGACTTCCGTCACCTCACCCCGCTCGTCCTCCTGCGGGCCCTGGACCGCGCCGGGACGCGGGTGTACGAACCGTGCCGCGCGGTGGAGACCGAGGTGCCGGAGGACACCCTCGGCGCCGTGACCGGGCGGCTCGCGGCGCTCGGCGCGGACATCGGCGGGACCTGGGAGAGCGGCGACCGCTGGACGGTCGCGGCGGAGATCCCGGCCGGGAGCGTGCAGGAACTGACGGCGGCGCTGCCCGGGCTGAGCGGCGGGGAGGGCGCGCTGTGGTCCCGCCCCGGCCGCGACCGCCCGGTCCGCGGACTGCCCCCGCGCCGGGCCAGGACCGACGGCGATCCGCTCAACCCGGAGTCCTACCTCCGTTTCCTGGCCGGCCGGTGACCTCCGGCGCCGGGCTCAGCCCGTACGCAGCCACACCGCCGTGTCCGGCGGCAGCAGTCCGTCCGGCAGTCCGGCCGAGGCGAGCAGGAGCGCGCGGTGCTCCGGCAGCGGGACGGGCGCGGCGGACAGGTTGACGACGCAGGTGAAGTGCTCGTCGCGGCGGAAGCGGAGGACTCCCTCGGGCGCCGGTTCCCAGAACAGGGGGCCGTCGCCGAGGGCGGGTTCCGCCGCGCGCAGGGCGAGCGCGGCGCGGTAGAGGTTGAGGGTCGAGCCGGGGTCGCCGTCCTGGGCGGCGGCGCTGAGCCGGGCCCAGGAGTCGGGCTGCGGCAGCCACGGTTCGCCCTCGGCCCCGTCCGGGCTGAAGCCGTACGGGCGGTGCTCGCCGCTCCAGGGCAGCGGGACACGGCAGCCGTCGCGGCCCGGGTCGGCGCCGCCGGTGCGGTGGAAGATCGGGTCGTCGCGCCGCTCGGGCGGGATCGACTCGACCTCGGGCAGGCCCAGTTCCTCGCCCTGGTAGATGTAGACGGCGCCCGGCAGGGCGAGGCTGAGCAGGGCGGCGGCCCGGGAGCGGCGGCGGCCCAGGTCCTCGTCGACGACCGGGTTGTACTGGCGGATCCCGGCGGCGGTACTGGTGTCGGGCCGTCCGTAGCGGGTGACGCTGCGGGTCACGTCGTGGTTGGAGAGCACCCAGGTGCTGGGCGCCCCGACCCCGGCGTGCGCGGCGAGGGTCGCGTCGACGCAGCGGCGCAGCGCCCCGGCCTCCCAGGCGCAGCCGAGGAAGTCGAAGTTGAACGCGGTGTGCAGTTCGTCGGGGCGCAGGTACTGGGCGAAGCGTTCGGTGTCGTCGAGCCACACCTCGCCGATCAGGGCGCGGGGCTGGGCGTAGGAGTCGGCGACGGCGCGCCAGCCCCGGTAGATCGCGTGGTTGTCGTCGCGGTCGACGTAGGGGTGGGGCCGGGGCGGGTGCGCGGGGTCGAAGTCGGGCAGTGCCGGGTCCTTCGAGCACATGGCGGCGGAGTCGACGCGGATGCCGTCGACGCCCCGGTCGAACCAGAAGCGCAGGATGTCCTCGAACTCCTCGCGCACCTGGGGCTGTCGCCAGTTGAGGTCGGGCTGTTCGGGGGCGAAGAGGTGGAGGTACCAGGCGCCGTCCGCGACGCGGGTCCACGCGGGCCCGCCGAAGACGGACTGCCAGTCGTTGGGCGGGAGTTCGCCGTCCTCGCCGCGCCCTTCGCGGAACCAGAAGAGGTCACGTTCGGGGGCTTCGGGGCCGCCTTCGACGGCCTTCACGAACCATTCGTGTTCGTTCGAGACGTGGTTGGGGACGACGTCCACGATGACGCGCAGCCCGTGTTCGTGCGCCTCGGTGATCAGGCTCTCGGCCTCGGCGAGGGTGCCGAAGCGGGGGTCGATCTGCCGGAAGTCGGCGACGTCGTAGCCGGCGTCGGCGAGCGGCGACAGGTACCAGGGGCTGAACCAGATCGCCTCCACGCCGAGCGTGCTGAGGTGGCCGAGGCGGGCGCGGACTCCGGCGAGGTCGCCGGTCCCGTCGCCGTCGCCGTCCGCGAAGCTGCGGGGGTAGAGCTGGTAGATGGCCGCGTGACGCCACCAGTCGCTGGAGCGCTGGGTCATGGCACCTGCTTTCGCTGTCGGGTGTCGGGTGCTGGTGTCGGTTCCTGCGGGAGCGGGCCCGGCCGCGGGGTGCGCGGCCGGGCCCGCTGGGGTGGTGTCGGCGGGCCCCGGGGGTGGCCCGGGTGGTGAAGGGCGGTACTACCAGCCGCTGTTGCCGCTGCCGCGCTCGACGGTGAAGCCGCCGGACAGGGACAGGGCGTCGGAGCCGGTGCCGCTGACGTTCACCCCGGAGAAGGTGCCGGAGCCGGCGGCGTCGATCTCGATGCCGTGGGTGCCCGCCCCGTCGAAGGTGGTGTCCTTGACGCTGAGGTCGCCGACGGTCTTCTGGTAGCTGACGAGCAGCCCGCTGTACGTCGAGTCGCGCACGGTGTTGTCGCTCAGTACGACGGGGGTGGTGATGTCGGAGTTGGCGGCGTAGACCCACAGGGCGCCCAGCTCGGACTGCCAGTTGGGCTCGTAGCCGCCGGTGCGGTCCAGGGTGTTGCCGCTGACGGTGGTGGTGCCGGTGAAGGGGTCCCCGAAGCGGCTGGAGACGGCGATTCCGGCGGAGCCGGTCACGGTGTCGGAGATCGTGTTGTTCTCGACGCGGTTGCCGCTGCCCCCGTACACGGCGGCGCCGTTGGCGAGCAGCGGGAGCTGGACGGAGTTGTCGCGGAAGACGCTGTCGGTGACGGCGGCCCCTTCGGACCACATCGCGAGGCCGTCGTCGCCGGTGCCGCGCACGCTGCTGTCGGAGACGACGGTGTCGCGCACGTCGCCGTGCAGGTTGACGCCGTCCGCGTAGGTGTCGCGGATACGCAGGTGGGAGACGTTCAGCCCGGTGGTGGGGCCGTTGGCCCACAGGCCGACCTTGGTGTGCCGTATCCACACGTTGTCGATGACCGAGCCGTCCGCGAACTCGCCTTCGACGGCGGCCTGTCCGCCCGCGTCGTCGCGCACCGTGTTGTCCCCGTCGATCATGAGGTCGCGGATCTCGGTGGTGCCGCCGGTCGCGTACAGCCCGCCCTTGAGGCCGGTCCCGCGCAGCACCGTGTCCCACACCCCGGCGCCGCGCAGGGCGACCCCGGGCAGGTCGACGCGGTCGGACAGGACGTAGGTCCCGGCCGGCAGCCACAGGCCCTTGCCCTGCTCCTTCGCCTGCTGCACCGCGGAGTTGAGGGCCGAGGTGACGTCCTGCCCGTCGTCCGGGGTGACGCCGAGATCGGTGGCGGAGACGTAGCCCTCGGGCATCGAGCCCGGTGCAGCGACCTCCTCCGCCTCCACGAGGTCGAGGGTGTAGGAGGCGGCGCTGTCGTCCGCGTCCTTCTGGAAGCGCAGGACGGTCCCGGCCGGCAGGGTCTTGTCGAGCCGGGTGCGGCTCTCGTCGAAGAAGCGGTGCGCGGAGCCGTCCGAGGGCTGGTTGGTGTAGGGGTACTCGCCGTACACCCAGCTGTACTTCGAGGTGAGGTCGAGGTCGGTCAGCTCCTCGCCGTCCGCGTAGACGCTCAGGGTGGCGTCCTGGCCCTTGCCGTCGGCGGAGTCGGGCAGGGAGTAGCGCAGGTTGAGCGCGTTGGCGGGGGCGGTGAGCTTCACCTCCGCGTACTGTCCGGTCTCCCGCAGGACGACGGCGCGGCGGCCGCTGGCCTCGGAGGCGGGGGTGAGGTAGGTGCGGTCGGGTTCCAGGACGCTGCCGTCGGTGCTGCCGTCCTCCACCTCGTAGGTGGTGAACGGCAGGTCGGCGGCGCGGGGCTGGGGGGCGGCCCCGGCGGGGGCGGTCACGAGCAGGGAGCCCGCGGTGGCGAGCGCGACGCTCAGGGCGGCGCGGCGCGCCAGGTGGCGCGGGGTGGTGGTGCGGCTCATGGGGGTGGTGTCCTTCCTTCAGTGGGGTGAGGCTCGGACGGTCGTACGTGTGGGGGCGCGCGGGACCCGGCCGCGCGGTGGTGGGCTGCCCGGGTCAGCCCTTGACGCTTCCGGCGGTGAGGCCCGCGACGACGTGCCGCTGGAAGACCAGGAACAGGGCGAGCAGCGGGACGGAGGCGATGACCATGCCCGCGAGGAGCTGGTTGGCGGGCAGGAACTCGGTGAGCCGGTTGAGGGCCACGGTGATCGGCTGCTTCGCGGGGGAGGGCAGGACGATCATCGGCCAGAGGAAGTCCTTCCAGACGCCGACGACCGCGAAGATCGACACGACGGCGAGCACCGGCCGCGACAGCGGGAGCACGATCGCCCACAGGACCCGCAGCGGACCGGCCCCGTCGATGCGGGCCGACTCCAGCAGGGAGAGCGGGATCTGGTCGAAGAACCGTTTCAGGATGAAGATGTTGAAGGCGTTGGCGGTGGCGGGCAGCCAGATCGCCCACGGCGTGTCGATGAGGTTGACGTGCAGGAGCGGTACGTCGGTGACGGTCAGGTAGGTGGGCACGAGCAGCGCGGACACCGGCAGCATGAGCGTCGCGAGCATCATGCCGAGCACGACCTTGCCGAGCACGGGCCGCAGCCGGGACAGCGAGTAGGCGGCGGCCGTGTCGAGCACGAGCTGGAAGAGCCAGGCGCCCGCCGCGAGCAACAGGGTGTTGAGGAAGTAGTGGCCGAGCCCGACGTTGGTCCAGGCGTCCGCGTAGGTGCCCGGGTGCAGGGCGCGCGGCCACAGCGTGGGGCTGGGCTCGGCGAGTTCCGCGGAGGACTTCAGCGCGCCGGTAACCATCCAGTACAGCGGGAAGAGGAAGGCGAGCGTGAAGCCCGCGAGGGTGGCGACGAGGACGACCCGGTAGAGGAAACGGCCGGTGCGCCGGTTGCGTTCGGTGGGTGCGATGAGCGTGCGCACCTCGGGAGAGGACATGGCGGTTCCTTGGTGAGGGGCGTCCTGGACGGGCCGGGGAGGGGCGGGCTTCCCCGTCGTCTCAGTCGCCGCCGCGGGTCAGGCGCAGGTAGACGGCGGAGAACAGGCCGAGGACCACGAACAGCAGCGTGGACAGGGCGCTCGCGAGCCCGAAGTCGTTGTAGACGAAGGCGTACCGGTACAGCAGGAGCAGCACGGTGACGGTCGCGTCGTCGGGTCCGCCGCCGGTCAGGACGAAGGGCTCGATGAAGACCTGCATGGTGCCGAGGACCTGGAGCAGCAGCGTGATCATGAGGATGAACCGCATGTGCGGCAGCGTCACGTGCCACAGCCGCCGCCGGATCGAGGCACCGTCCAGTTCGGCGGCCTCGTACAGTTCGCCGGGCACCGAGCCGAGCGCCGCGAGGTAGACCAGGGTCGTGGTGCCCATGTTGGCCCAGGTGGAGACGAGGACCAGGGAGAGCATCGCGAGGTGCCCGGACTCCAGCCACTGCTGCGGGGGCAGGTGCACGAGGTCGAGCGCCTTGTTGAACAGCCCGGGTCCCGGGTCGTAGAACCAGCGCCACAGCAGCATCGTGACGATCGGCGGCAGCATGACCGGCAGGTAGACCGTCATCCGCAGGTATCCCGAGCCGTGCCGCAGCTCGTTGAGGACGACGGCGACGAGGAAGGGCGCGGCGAAGCCGAGGACCAGGGCGAGCAGCGTGAAGTACCCGGTGTTGGTCCAGGCCGTGACGAACAGCGGGTCGTCGAAGAGGCGGCGGAAGTTGTCGAGGCCGACCCACTGCGCGGGCTGCGCGAAGGTGACCTGCTGGAAGCCGAGCAGCCAGCCGCGCACGATCGGGTACCAGGAGAAGAAACCGAAGCACAGGATCGCGCCCGCGAGGAAGGCGTACGCGACGAGGTTGTCGCGCAGGTGCCGGCGGCGGGCGGAGGGGGTGCGGCCGGGACGCGGGCGCCGCTCCCGGCCCTTGGCGGGGGCCTCGCGGACGGGCGCGGGCTCTGTCGTGGTCACGGGCACGTCACTTGACCGTGGCCAGGAGGGTGTCGACCTTCTTGGCGGCCTCGGGCAGGAGCTTGCCGGGATCGGCGTCGCGCTTGGTCAGGACGGCCTGCATGACCCCGTCGAGGACCGTGTAGATCTCCTGGGCCTTGGGCGGCTCCAGCTTGTGGGTGAGCTTCTCGGTGCCGCTGACGAAGGCCGCGTAGTTCTCCTGCGGGACGTTCGCGTACTTGGCGTGGGCCGCGTCCATCGTCTTCTGCGCCTCGCCGGTCATCAGCCGGTCCAGCGGGAGCCCGATGGGCACGTCCTGCTGCGTGGCGCGCTTGCTCACGAAGGCCTCGCGCTCGGGGTTGAGGTACTTCCACTGGAGCCACCGCACCCCGGCCCTGATCTTCTCGGGGCTCGCCTTCGGGTTGACCATGAAGCCGTTGCCGCCGGACAGCGTGGCCCGGCCGCCCGGCATGGGCGCCACCCCGAAGTCCGCGTACGCGCGCTCGAACTGCTTGACGATGGTGGGGATGTTGTCCGGTCCGGCCATGTACATCCCGAGCTTCCCGGAGCCCATGAGCTTCTGCGCGTCCGGTATCTCCAGGAGCTGCCGGGTGCCCATGCTGTTGTCGCTGAAGCGCATCGCGTGCAGCGCCTGGAGCGCCTTGCGCCCGGCCGCGCTGTCGAAGGCCGCGCGCCAGCGCCCGTCCCGCCGGGCTGCGACCTCTCCGCCCATCGAGTAGATCCACGAGGTGAGGTGCCAGCCGCCCTGGTTGTTCTTGCTGTAGTCGGCGTACCCGACGGTCCCGCCCCCGAGCGCGCTGATCCGCTTGGCCGCGGCGCGCACCTCGTCCCAGGTGGCCGGCGGGCGGTCCGGGTCGAGCCCGGCCTTCTTGAACAGCGCCCGGTTGTACAGCAGCCCCTGCGAGTACTCGCCGTTGGGCAGCCCGTAGACCTTCCCGTCCTGGCCGGTGAAGACCTTCAGCAGGTCGGGACGGACCTCGTCCAGGTGCGGGACCTCCTTCAGGTACGGGCTGATGTCCGCGGCCTGCCTGCGCTCGATGATCTGCGCGGGGTCCGAGAAGTAGACGTAGAAGACGTCCTCAAGCTGCCCGCCCGCGAGCTTCGCCGAGAAGGTCTTCGGGTCCATGTAGCCCTCGCGGGCGTCGATCTTGATCTTCGGATGGGCCTTCTCGAACGCGCGGACGTCCTGGAGGAAGAACTTCCGGTCCACCGGCTGGGTCGACGGCGGCATGCCGTTGACCGAGACCTTCACGACTCCCCCCGCGTCCTTCGACGAGGAGGAGCCGCCGCACGCGCCGAGCGTGAGAGCGAGGGAACCCGCCGCACCCGCACCGAGGAGGGAGCGGCGGGAGAGGGGACCAGTCATGGGGATCAACGCCTTCCGGGAATCACCCCAAGGCGAAACCTTGGAGTAACAGGGATGACGCAGAAAGTAGACAGTCTCTTAGCAAGACGTCAATGACCTTGCGCAAAAAATCATGTACGCCGCTGGTCGGGGGAGAGTCCGGTGGAGCCGCGCACGATGAGTTCGGTCTGGAAGAGCAGGGTCCCCGTGGTGACCGGGGAACCGGCGAACTGCGAGGTCAGCGCCTCGATCGCGGCGTCCGCCATGGGCGCGACGGGCTGGCGCAGCGTGGTCAGCGGCGGGTCCGTGGCGACCAGGAACGGGGAGTCGTCGAAGCCCACCACGGACAGGTCCCCGGGCACCTTCAGCCCCTTGCGCCGCGCGGCCCGGATGGCGCCGAGCGCGACCGCGTCGCTCGCGCACACCAGCGCCGTCACCCCCCGTTCCAGCAACTGGGTCGCGGCCATCGCGCCGCCCTCCATCGAGAAGGAGGTGTGCGCGACCATCGGCCGCCACTGCCGGGCCGCGACCCCGCGCCCCTGCCAGAAGGCCGCGTACCCGGCCATCTTGCGCGCCGAGGGCACGTGCCCGACGGGGCCGACGACCAGGCCGATCCGCTCGTGCCCCAACTCCGCGAGGTGGTGCAGCGCCTGCTGCGCCGAGGCCTCGTCGTCCGCCGACACCTGGGCCACGCCGGGGTTCTCGTCGGCCGCGTTGACCAGCACCATGGGCACACCCCTGGCGCGCAGTTCCCGGCTGGACTCGGGTCCGGCGTCGGTGTAGCTGGAGCCGACGAAGACGATGCCGCCGATGTTCTGCGCGAGCAGCATCTCGATGTAGTTCGCCTCGGACACCCCGTCGGCGGTCCGCGTGCACAGCACGGGGATCAGGCCCCGCTTGTTGAGCCGCCCGGCGAGCGCCTCGGCGAAGGCCGGGAACACCGGGTTCTGCAGGTCGGGCACGACGAGCCCGACGAGCGGCCCGCGCTCGCGCCGCTCCCCGGCCGGCCGCTCGATCCCGAGCACGTCGAGCGCGCTGAGCACCACGTCCCGGGTGGCCGGGGCGACCCGCCCCTTCCCGCTCAGCACCCGGCTGACGGTCATCTCACTGACACCGGCGAAGTCGGCGATCCTGGAAAGCTGTTTCGGCATGACAGCACCGTACACGCGGGCTTCTAACATTCTCACGCAAGTCTCTAACATTGACGTGCGTACGAGAACAGCCCGCGTGCCCGGTCCCGGTCACGGCCCCGGTCGGGGTCTGCCGCGTGCGGGACAGCCGCGTGCGGGACAGCCGGGTGCGGGACAGCCGGGTGCGGGGCCTTCGGCCGGACCGGACCGGTCGACGTCGCTACGCGAAGGGCCCTCGTGGTCCGAAGGCCGCCGCCGCGAAGTTCTCCGCGATACGGCGGTGACCGGCCGCGTCGGGGTGGATGTCGTCGGGCAGCGGGAACTCGGCGTGGTCGGCCTCGCCGTACAGCGAACGGCCGTCCAGATAGTGCAGGTTGGGATCGCGGACGGCACGCAGCGCGACGACGCGGGCGAGTTCCTCGCGGACGACGTTCAGGGTGAGCCGTCCCGAGGCGACCTCGGCCGGGTCGCCGGTGGCGCGCAGCCGCAGCGTCCCGTCGCTGAAGTCCGGTGCGAGCGGTCCCGGGGTGTCCTCGTGGACGGGGCACAGGACGGCGGAGACGACGAGCAGCGGGGTGTCCGGGTGGCCCTCGCGGATCGTGTCGAGGAAACCGTGCACGGCGGGTCCGAAGGCGCGCAGCCGCATCAGGTCGGCGTTCACGACGTTGATGCCGATCTTGACGCTGATCAGGTCGGCCCGGGCGTCACGCATCGTCCGGGCGGTGAACGGGTCGAGCAGCGCGCCGCCGCCGAAGCCCAGGTTGACGAGGGCGACCCCGCCCCGGGCGGCGGCCAGCGCGGGCCACGTGGTGCTCGGTGTGGCGGCGTTGGAGCCGTGGCTGATCGAGCTGCCGTGGTGCAGCCACACCCGGCGCACGTCCGGCAGCGCCTGCTCGACCGGGGCGTCACTGCGCAGGGCGATCAGCTCGGTGGTCTCGTTGTGCGGCAGCCAGATCTCGATGTCCTTCTCACCCGGGGGCAGCCCCTCGAAGCGGGCCGTTCCGGGCGGGCCCTCCTGGATCTCGGCCTCCTGCGTGGCCATGTCGATCAGGCGCACGCGGCCCCCGGGCACGGTGGCCTGCGCCGCGAGCCGGCCGTCCACCAGCAGGTCGTACACCCCGTCGGCCGGGGCGGGCGCCCCTCGGTAGGCCCGCTTGGTGGGCAGCGCGTCCAGTTCCACGACGGTGGCGCGGCTGCGGAAGGCCAGGCGCACCCCGGAGGGCTGCGCCTCGGCCATCGCGAGCTGGGCGTCGGGGATCTGCCACCTGGCCGCCTCGGGCAGCCGGTGCGGGAGCAGTCCGTGCGCGGTGTACTCGAAGTCGAGGGCGCCGCGCAGCAGCCCGGGGACGGCGGGCGTGGTGATCCAGGTGGAATCGGCGTTGGCGTTCATGTTCCCAGCTCGTTCGGTGAAAGCGGTCGGTCGGTGAGGCGTCCGGCGGTGGGGCGGGAGCGCGCGTCTTGCGGCGGGGCGGGAGCGCGTGTCCGGCGGTGGGGCGGGAGCGCGCGTCTTGCGGCGGGGCGGGAGCGCGTGTCCGGCGGTGACCGGTGGGGCGCTCAGGAGGTGGCGCGGTCGCGCAGTTGGGCGTCGAGGAAGCCGAGGATCCACGTCCAGCTCTCCTCGGCCCCGGGCGCGCTGTGGCTGAAGCCGCCGGACAGTTCGAGGCTGACGAAGCCGTGGAACATCCCGCCCAGCATCCGTACCGCGTGCGTCTGCTCCGGTTCGCCCAGGTCGTAGCCGCGCAGGAGCGCCCGGGTCAGCTGCGCGTGCCGGACGCCCGCACTGCCCGCCGCCGTCTCCGCGTCGAGCGGCAGCCGTGCGGCGGCGTACCGGCCGGGGTGCTCCTTCGCGTAGTCGCGGTAGGCCCCGGCGAAGGCGAGCAGCGCGTCCTTGCCGGACCGTCCGGCCACCGCGTCGGCGACCCGGTCGGCCAGCTCCTCCAGGGAGAACAGCGCGATGTGGACCTTGAGGTCGTGGGAGCTCTTGATGTGCGCGTACAGGCTCGCGGTCGCGACGTCGAAACGCCGCGCGAGCGCCGGGACGGTCACCTTGTCGAACCCGACCTCGTCGGCCAGCTCCGCACCGGCCCGCGCCAGCCGCTGCGCGTTCAGCCCCGCTCGTGGCACGCTCGCCCCTCCTCTGCGACCCGGCGGCCCCGGTCCGGGGCCACCACAGAAACCTAAAGCGTTTAGGTAATCAACCGTAGCACCGAGGAAGCCGGGGCGCGCCCACGACCATGGGCGGGGCGCCGCGGGCGCGGCCAGGCGCTGTGGGGGCGTCGCCCACGCGGTCCTCGTGAAGCCCGACCGGGCCGGCACCGTGACCCGCGCCGAACGCGTCGCGGCCGGGGCGGTGCCGGGGCGGTGCCGGGGCGGTGCCGGGGCGGTGGCCGACGGGTACACGCCGGCGGTCTCCGCGCGCTCCGGCGGCGCCGAGGGGCCGCGCCACCCAGGCCGGAGGAAACACCCGAGGAAGGCGGCAGGCGGAGCCGACCGACCGGGCGGAGCCCCCGGGGGCCACGGAAGCACGGACTCCCTCAACTCCTGTCACGCGTAAGGACGTTGCGGTCTTCGTCAAGCCGCGGCCGGCACCGCCGCTTGACGAGGTCACGACCCCATGAGACCTTTCACTAGTTAATTAGGGAAAGGGGAGTGGCCGTGACCGAGCAGCAGCACGTCGAGTTCCGCGTCGACCGGCGCAGCGGTGTCCCCACCTATCTCCAGATCGTGGCGCAGACCCAGCAGGCGCTGCGGCTCGGGCTCCTCGAACCGGGCGACAAGCTGCCCACCGCCCGCGAGGTGGTCGAGGCCACTGCCATCAACCCGAACACCGTCCTCAAGGCCTACCGCGAACTGGAGCGGCAGGGCCTGGTCGAGGGCCGGCGGGGACTCGGCACGTTCGTCCTGCGCACGCTCGGCGCGGAGGGCGCGGACTCCCCGCTGCGTTCGGCGCTGGACGACTGGGCCCTGCGGGCCCGCGCCGCGGGCGTCGCCCGGGAGACCGCCGCCGCGCTCATGGCCTCCGCTCTGGACGCGCACTTCCCGAAGGAGGACCAGTGAGCACCACCAGCACCCCGCCCGCGATCGAGGCGAGGGGGCTCACCCACCGCCGCGGCCGGGGCCGGCGCGCCACCCACGCGCTGGACGACTGCACGTTCCGGATACCGGCGGGCAGCGTGTGCGCCCTGGTCGGCCCCAACGGCGCGGGCAAGTCGACGTTGCTCCAGGTCGCGGCCGGGCTGCTGCGGCCCACCGGCGGCGGCCTCGCCGTCCTGGGCGGGGCGCCGGGCGCGCACCGCGAGCGGGTCGGCTACCTGGATCAGGAACAGCCCCTGTACGAGCACTTCACCGTCGCGGACGCCCTCGCCCTGGGCGCCCGCCTCAACGCCGGGAACTGGGACGCGGCCCACGCGGCCCGGATCGTCGAGGACCTCGACCCCCGAAGCCGGATCCGCCGCCTCTCGGGCGGCCAGCGCACCCGGGTGTCACTCGCCCTCGCGCTCGGCAAACGCCCCGAACTGCTCCTGCTGGACGAGCCGATGGCCGATCTCGACCCGCTCGCCCGGCACGAGGTGATGGGCGTCCTGCTCGCGGACGTGGCCGACCGGGGCACCACGGTCCTGCTGTCCTCGCACGTCGTCGCCGAACTCGCCGAGTCCTGCGACCACCTGCTGCTCCTGTCCGGTGGCCGGGTCCGCCTCGGCGGTTCCGTGGACACCCTGCTCGACGCGCACCGGGTGGTCACGGGGAGGGACCTGGACCTGTCCGCGCACACCCTCGTGGAGTCCCGCCCGGCGGGCCGCGGCCTCATCTCCCTGATCCGCCCCCGGGGCCCCGTCCCCGACACCTGGCAGCCCGAACCGCCCACCCTGGAGGAACTGGTCCTCGCGCACCTGCGCACCCCCTCGGCCCCCGCGCTGCTCATGCCGGAGACGGACCCCGGCGCGGACGCGGGTACGGAGGCGGGCGCGGAAGCCGGGACGCGTCCGCGCGGCGACACCGGTACGGACAGCGGTACGGACACCGGTTCCGGCACGGCGGCGGCCTGACCCTCCGGCCACGACGAGCGCAACGCCCGTCGGCCCCTTCCCTCCCACCTCCCCCTCCCCCCCAACACCCACAGGACTGCACGATGACCACGACGCTGCTGACCAAGGACGGGCCGCCGGCCCCGTCCCGGCCCTCCACTCTCGACCTGCTCCGCTCGGAGACACGCCTGCACCGCTGGGCGCTGTGGATCTGGCTCGCCTTCGTGGCGCTCACCGCCGCCCTGCTGCTGTGGCTCCGGGGCCCCGGGGCCCACGCGACGCAGCGGCTGTTCGACACGTACGGCTACGACGGTGTCCAGGACGCCGCGTGGGCGAACGGGATGACCGGCGGGTTCCTCTCCACCACGTACAACGACCTGTTCCAGCTCCCGGCCACCCTGCTCGGCTTCGCCGCGCTCTGCGTCGCGGTGTACGCGGCCGGCCCGCTCACCGCCCGTGAGCTGGAGACGGGAACGGTCCGGCTCGCGTGGTCCCAGTCGGTGTCCCCGGGGCGCTGGCTCGCCGCCAAGCTCGGCGCGGTCGCCGCGTTCCTCGTCGTGGGCACGGGACTGCTCGTCGTGCTGTACCGGGTGCTGTGGTCCGCCCACAACAACCTGATGCTCTCGGGGATCGGCCCGCGCGCCCTGTACTTCTCCATCGGCCCCGCCACCGTCCTCGTCATGCTGCTGGCTCTGGCCGTCGGCGTGTTCTGCGGGCTGCTGCTGCGCCGCACCCTGCCCGCGATGGTGGTCGCCGGGGTGGCGCAGTTCCTGATCACCGGCGCGGTACGCGGTGGCCCCTGGCCCTTCACCCACACGCACCTGCCGCCCGAGGTCCCGGTGCGCGGCAGTGCGATCACCTCCGGCGGCGCCCACATCCGCGACCCGCACTGCGGGAAGAGCCTGCACTGCCTCGCCGAGCACGACGTGGTCGGCTTCACCCGGACGTACCTGCCCTCCCCGGACTTCTGGCCCCGCCAGCTCACCGAGAGCGGCCTTCTCCTCGCCGTGGCCGCGCTCGCCGTGGCCGGAGCGTTCTGGCTGCTGCGGCGCCGGGCGGTCTGACCGCCGGGGCGGGGCCGGTCCGCTCAGTCGCCGCGCAGCACCTCCGGGTCGAGGTGGCGCCGGACCATCGGCAGCGCGGCCAGCCCCGCCACGAGCAGGACGCCGAGGGAGCTGAGCAGCAGCAGGGGCAGTCCCTCGCCGTCCCAGAACACCGCCCCGCCCCCGGTGACGAGATAGCTCGACTCGGCCAGCCGCCCGGCGACCAGCGCCCCGCCGAGCCCGAGCGCGAGCGGCAGCAGCACCTGCGCGCACTGCGCGGCCCGCAGGGTGCTCGACCGGGCGCCGAGCAGAGTCAGGGTCGTGATCTGCCCTCGCCGGTCCATGGCCCGGTCCGCCGCCGACACGAGGAAGGCGGCCACGCCGATCACGAGCCCGAGGACCATCCCCGTCCCCAGCAGCCCCTTGATGACGCTGAGCTGACTCAGCGACTCGATGACGATGCCGACCGGGGTGATCTCGGCGGTGGGGGCGATTCCGGCCAGCCGGTCGAGCGTGCGCCGGACGGTCTCGGAGTCGGGGGCGCTGCTCAGCACGAGGTGCGCGCCCGCCGGGTGGGTTCCCGGGGGGAGGGCGCTCGGGGGGATGAGGACGGCGTTTTGCAGGGAAGACGGCTGCTCGACACCGATCACCACGCTCCGGCGCGGGATGGTGTAGTGGTATGTGCCGGCTGGACGGCCGTCCTCGGTGCGCAGATCCAGACTGTAGGCCCGGCCTGGATCGACTCCTGGGTCCGGAATCGACTGGGGATCGCTCAGCACGGAGGTCTGCCCGTCCACACAGCCACGCATGCTGCCAGGCTTCGCGAGGACTCGGACTTGGGCGCAGTCGCCGACGAGGACGCCGACGGAACGAGAGCCGTTGGTGTCGACGGTGAGCGCGTACGAGCGCACACCTTCGGCGCCTTTCATGGCCGCACGCTGAGCGGGCGTCAGCTTGTCATAGGCGACCTCGTACTCCTGGACCGGGGCGATACGCCGGCTGACCTGGTCGATCTCGACGAGGACGCCCTGGGTGAGGGACCCCGCGTAGACGAGGACGACGAGGCCGCTCACGACCCGCAGGACCGCCCCGGGCCGGGACTCGTTGTGCCGCATGGCGAGGGTCAGCGGCAGTCGCTGGGTGACGGAGGCGATCCGCCGGGCGAGCCAGCCCGTGGCCGGGGGGAGCGCGAACACCAGACCGGCCCCGGTGAGCAGCGCCCCGGCGGGCACCAGCACGGAGGTGAGGGAGGTGGACACCCCGATGCGGCCGAGGGCCCCGAGCACGCAGTACGTACTGACGATGCCGAGCCCCGGGAGCAGCAACAGCGCCCCGAGCCACCGTGCCCGGCGCTGTCGCTCCTGGCGTCGTACGGCGAGCGGACGCAGCGCGGCCTCGCGCGCGTGCCGGCGCCCCGCGAGGTAGGCGAGGGCCGGACAGCCGAGCAGACAGGCGGCGAGCGTGTTCGTGGAAGGCAGTCCGTCGGAGGGGTACCAGGCGATGCCGGGCAGCCCGGTCTCCGCCACCACCGCGTTCACCACGAGGTGCAGACCGAGGCCGAGCACGGCGCCGAGCAGGGCGGCGCACAGCGTCTCGACGGCGCTCACCCGCATCGTCTGCCGGGCGCTGAGACCCAGCAGCCGCAGGGCCGCGAGCCTGCGGCCCCGGGAGTCGGCGGAGAGCCGGACACACACCGAGAAGTAGACGGCGAGCGGCAGCAGCACGAGACAGCACAGCGTGAACCGCAACGGGTCCAGGGTGGAGGAGTCGACCGCGTTGGTGCTCGGCCAGCGGTCCCCGAAGCGGTGCACCACCTCGCCGTCCGGAAGCTGCGCGTGCGTCCGGCCGACGTAGGCGTACAGCTCGCGGGGGCCGGTGAGCCCCGCGGCCCCGATGGTGCCGGTCACCTTTCCCGGCAGGCTGGGCTTGAGCCCGGGGTGCTCGCGCAGCAGATCGCGCAGCTCGGGTGAGACGAGGACCTCGCCGGGGCCCGGCAGCCGGTCCATGCCGGGCGGCACCGGCCCGTTCCCCTGCTCCGGCCGGGCGACGAAGACGCGGGTGAAGAGGTGGGAACCGTAGGGATCGGTGCGCTTCAGGGCCAGGATCGCGGACGACCGGCCCGCCTTCCCCTCCTTCCCGGGCACGGTGCCCCGGGCCGCCTCCCGGCCGTCGTGCGCGGCGAGGAGGGCGGGGATGGTGAGCACGGCGGCCAGACAGGCGACCCCGAGGGCGCAGCCCGCCGTCATCAGCAGGAAGCGGACCCGGGTGGCGCGGTTGCCGCGCAGCACCAGCCGGAGCCCGAGGGCGAAGGTGTTCATGCGGAACTCCGGGCGGAGCGGTCGCCGTCCGTGGGAGCGGGGCCGGTCGCCGAATCGGGAGCGGGCGCGGCCGCGGGGACCGAGGCGCCCAGCCGCCCGTCCCGCATGACATAGCGCGTGTCGGCGTGGCGCGCGACGTTCTCGTCGTGGGTGACCAGGACGACGGCCGTACCGCGGTCCCGTGCGAGGGCCAGGAACTCGTCCAGTACGGCGGCGGCGTTGACGGAGTCGAGCGCGCCGGTCGGCTCGTCCGCGAAGACCACCGCGGGACTGTGGACGAGCGCCCGGGCGACCGCGACCCGCTGGGCCTGACCGCCGGAGAGCTGGGCGACGCGACGATCACGCAGGTCCGCGAGGCCCAGCCGGTCGAGGATCGGCTCGGCGGCCCGGTGGGCGGGCCCCTTGCGCTGACCCGCCAGCCGCAGCGGCAGCGCGGCGTTCTCCTCGACGGTCAGCTCGGGAAGCAGTTCCCCGTGCTGGAAGACGTACCCGAAGCGTTCGCGCCGCAGCCCGGACAACTCCTCGTCGCCCAGCGTCTCGTAGTCCCGGCCCTCGAAGAGGATCGTGCCGGCCGCGGCCGGCACGATCCCCGCCAGGCAGTGCAGCAGGGAAGTCTTCCCGGAGCCGCTGCTGCCCATCACGGCGACCACCTCACCCGGCGCGAGCGCGAGACACGCGCCGCGCACGGCGAGATGGGGGCCGTACCGGACGTCCACTCCTTCGGCGCGCAGCACAGACCGCGTCCCCATGGTCACACCCCTTCCTCACCGGTGAACACGGTGTCCACCGTCGTCATGGCTATTGCCTGCTGCGGCACTAGCGCTCGTAGTGCAGAGTCTTCGAGCAGTTGTCGGGCCGCAGCGATCCGCGATCCCTGCACGCACGGAATTCCGCCGTCCTGACGTAAAGAGCCGCCCCGTCGTACACGACCTTGTTGAGCTTCACGGTCCTGCGCTGCTTCCCGTTGAAGCGCCTCCAGCCGTAGCCCTCGACCTTCGCCAGGACGTAGACGTTGTGGCCGTCGGTCGGCGAATCGTCCTTGAGATGCCCCCGGAAACCGAAGCCCCCGTGCTGGGTGAACTTCGGATACAGCTGGTACTGGCCGCCGAGGAATTTGACCCCGCCACTGGTCAGGGGCGGCATTTTCCGCCACGAGTCAGCCATCGCGCTGCCCGCGCCGGTGAAGAAAAGACCGGCGGCCAGAGCCACCACCATCGACCTACGCACATCCACCTGCCAAGTAACTCGTTGATCCGATGCGACTACCCACAGTAGTCATTCAGGGCGCAGGTGGGTATTCCTGGGGCATAAACCACCCCTGAGGGGGAACGGCCGACTCCCCGGTGGACAAAGCCCAGCGCCCCTGCCCTCGTTCGAGGGCGGGGGCGCTGGGAGGTTCTTGGCGGCGGGGGCCCGGCGGCGCCCCCCGGTGTCCCGGTCAGCGGCGGCGCAGCAGCAGCACGACGGCGATGATGACGACGATGACGACGACGGTGCCCAGTCCTATGTACATGGCGACTCTCTTCTCTCGCGGGGACGACGGGCACGCCTCGGTGCCACGAGCAACGGGTGCCCCGGGTGGGGCCGTTCAACGGAACCCGGGGCACCTTGCCGCTCGCGACCCGGCGCGGTTCCTCACCGGCCGTCCCGCGCGGGGGCGAAACCCCGGGCCACGCCCAGTTCCACGGCGTCCTGGGGGCGCAGGCGCAGGGCGTCGGTGGTGGCGTCGAGGGCGGACGGGGGGCGTTTGAGGATGGCGGCGGCGAGTTCGGGGGCGATGACGGAGAAGTAGCTGTCGGGGGTGACCCACAGGTGGCCGGGCGCCGTCAGTGCCAGGGCACCGCCCGAGCCGCCCTCGCCGATGAGCAGCGAGGTGACCGGTACGGTCGCCTCCGCGACGGCGGCGAAGGCCTCGGCGATGGCGGGGCCCGCGCCCGCCGCCTCCGCCGCCGCGTCGTTCGCGGCTCCCGGGGTGTCGACGAGGGTGAGGACGGGAACGCCCAGGCGGTCGGCGGTGCGGATGAGGCGCGCCGCCGTGCGGAATCCCGCCGGGCTGTTGGCGGTTCCGCACTGCGCGGCGTAGGCGACGGTCCGGCCCGCGCGCCGTCCGAAGCCGCACAGCATCCCCGGGTCGACGCCTCCCGAACGATCGCCCCGCACCTCCTCCCGCCAGTCGAAGTACGTGTCCAAGTACCCTTGCGCGCGCGGCCGTTCGGGGGCGCGGGCGCGGCGCACCGCCTCGGGGCCGCCGGAGGGGGCCGGGCCCCGGGTGAGCGCGTGCGGCGGCTCGGGCCGGTACGGGGCGGCCGGCGGGGCGGAGAGCAGGGTGAGCCAGCGGGCGAGGACGCCCGGCAGTGCGGCGGCGCTCACGACGCGGTCCACGTGCCCGTTCCCGTACTGGCCCTCGGCCGTGTACGCGTACGGATCGGCGCCGGCCGGGCGTACCCGGGAACCGGCGAAGCCGATCTGCGCGCCGGTCAGGGCGAGGACGACGTCGGCGCCGGCCCCGAGGGTGGCCCAGCCGCCGCCCGTCGACGGGTCCCGCAGGACGGCGATCTGGGGGAGTCCGGCGCGCCGGGTCAGGACGGTCTCCCGTGCCACGCGCTGGAGTTGGGTGAGGGCGCGCATGCCCTCCTGCATCCTGCTGCCACCGGTCGCCACGAGGGAGACGACGGGCAGGCGGCGGGCCCGCGCCCAGGTGTGCGCGGCGACGACCCGGTCCCCGGTGGCCTCGCCGAGGGAGCCGCCCAGGAACCCGAACTCCGAGGCGAGCAGCACGGCTTCGGTGCCGCTGGAGCGGTCGGTACGGCCCGGCGTCCCGGCCCCGCCGGACGTGACGATGCCGGACAGTGCCCCGTTCCCGTCCCCGCCCACCCGTCCGACCGCGCACACCATCGACTCGCTCTCCCCGGTGCGTTCCGCGGCCCGCGCGCGGGAGTCGCCGTAGCCGGGCCAGCCGAGCGGCCCGTCTCCGGAGGCCGTGGCGGCGGGTGCGGGCAGTTCCTCGTACCCCGGGGCGAGCGTGGCGAGGAGGGCGCGGGCGCGGTCAGTCACGGAGGGCCCGCTTCATGATCTTGCCCATGTCGTTGCGTGGGAGGGCGTCCAGATAGCGGAAGACGCGGGGGCGTTTGTGCGGGGCGAGGCGCCGGGCCACGTGCGCGGCGACGGCCTCCTCGTCCAGGGCCGTGTCCTCGCGGACCAGCCAGGCGACGACGCGTTCACCGAGGTCGGGGTCGGGTTCCCCGGTGACGGCGGCCTCGCGGACGCCCGGGTACTCCAGCAGTACGTCCTCGATCTCCCCCGCGCCGATCTTGTAACCGCCCGACTTGATGAGGTCGGTGGCCCGGCGGCCCACGATGCGGACGTAGCCGTCCGGTTCGCGGACGGCCATGTCGCCGGTGCGGAACCAGTCCCCGTCGAAGGCGGCGGCGGTGGCGTCCGGGCGGTTGAGGTACTCGGTGAACAGGTTCGGGCCGCGCACCTGGATCTCCCCGATGCTCTCGCCGTCGCGGGCCGCGATCACCGTCCCGTCGTCCTCGACGAGCCGCAGTCCGACCCCGGCGAGCGGCAGGCCCACGGTGCCGGGCCGGGCCTCGCCGTCGGCGCGGACGCTCGTGTTCATCAGCGTCTCGCTCATCCCGTACCGCTCGACGACGCGCCGGCCGGTAGCCGCCGCGATCCGCTCCTGGTCGTGGACGGACAGCGCCGCCGAACCGGACACCAGCAGCCGCGCCTTGGCGAGCGCCGCCGCGAGCGCCGGATCGCCGTCGACCTCCTGGGCGAGGCGGTGGTACATCGTGGGGACGCCGAACATCAGCGTGGCGCCGTCCTCCGCCAGCGCCCGGCGCACCCCCTCGGTGGAGAAACGCCCCAGGTGCAGCAGCGTCCCGCCGCGCCGCAGCGGACCGAGGACCCCGAGGATCAGCCCGTGCACGTGGAACAGGGGCAGCGCGTGGACGAGCACGTCCTGGGCCGTCCACTGCCAGGCGTCCTCCAGGGCGTCGAGGGTGGCGACGAGCGCGCGGCGCGGCAGGACGACGCCCTTGGGCGGGCCCGTGGTGCCGGAGGTGTAGACGACGAGGGCCGGGGTCTCCTCGCCCGGTTCTGCGGGGAGCGCGGCACCGGCGGCCTGCTGGGGCACCGCGTCCGGGTCGGTGGTCACCTCCACGCGGGGCAGTTCGGCGAGCCGGCCGGGCAGGGTGTCGCCGGGGGCGGCCAGGACGAGGGCGGGGTCGCTGTCGTCCAGGATGTGCGCCAGTTCGCGGTCGCCCGCCTTCGGGTTGAGCGGTACGGCGGCGACCCCGGCGAGCAGGGCGGCGACCACGGCGACCCCCGTCTCCAGGCTCGGCGTCGCCCACACGGCGACCCGGCGCCCCGGCGGCAGCTCCCGCGCGAGCGCCCCCGCCACACGCGCCAACTGGACGTAGTCGAGGGCCCGGGCGCCGAAACGCAGGGCGGTCTTGGGTGCGGCGGCGTGCGGCACGGGAACGTCGTGCGCGGCGGCGTGCAGCGCGGGAAAGAGAGCGGCGGGCACGGGAACTCCTCGTCAGTCGGCGTCGGTCACTCAGGGGCGACAGCGGGACCTCCGGCAGCGTGACCGCCCCCGTACAGCATGAGCCGTGCCGCCGCGCGCTCGGCGACGGACGCGCACCCGGCGGCCTCCGCTCCGGGCCCCACCGGGCCCCCGCACGCGTACCGCCCCACCCCCTCCCGGACGCCGAATGAGCAATTACGCGCAATCGCGGCTCGTTATTGCTCCGCGCACGCACGGGCGAGCACAGTGAAAGGTGTCCGTCAGCGCACTCCCAAGGACTTCCATGCCCTCGCAGCACCTTTCGTCCCTCACCCCCGGAGACGCTCTGCGGGCCAGCCAGTCGCTGGTGGCCCGGCGCAGGGGCGTACCCATGCTCGTGTCCCTGCGCGCGGCACCGCCGTCCTCCCCCGCCGCCCCGGCCGCCCGCCGGGGCGGTGGCCCGGGGAGCGCCGGGGCCGAACTCGCCGACGCCTTCACGGAGTACCACGCGCGGCTCTCCCCGGACACCGAGGGCACGGAGGCGGCCGTCGTCGCCGCGCTCCAGGCCCTCGCGTACGCCCACCTGGGCCCGGACCGCCCGGCCGCGCCCCGGCCTGAGCCCGGGAACCCCGCCGGGGCCGTCCCCGGGCCGCCGCTGTCGGCGGACCCCGGTGTCAGTGCCGGGGCGACCGCCGCCGACCTGCGCGCCGGGAACTTCCTGCGGCTGGTCAACTACCACAACACCCCGGCCGGCTGGAAGGACGAGCTGGTCACCGAACTACGGGGCTACGCACGGGACTTCGGGACGGTGGGCGTCGAGGACCTGGAGCACTTCGCCCGGACCGGACAGTGGCGCTCCGCGCGGCCGGGGCTGCTGCCCGTCTTCTACGAGGGCTACCGGGACAACTACGAGGTGGCGGCGGCGGCCTGCGAGGAGGCCGGGGTCACCGGCTGGTTCTTCGTGTGCACGCAGTTCGTGGACACCCCGGCCGAGGAGCAGTACGACTACGCCCTCGCCCACCGGATCAAGCTGGTGCCGGAGAACCCGCGCGCGGAGCGCATCGCGATGAGCTGGGAGGAGATCGCCGATCTGCACCGGCGCGGTCACGTGGTCACCCCGCACACCGCCTCGCACGCCCTGGCCCGCAGCGTGCGCACGGCGGCGGACATCGACCGCGAGGTGTCGGGTCCGAAGCGGCTGATGGACCGCGCCACGGGCGGCTCCGCACGGTGCACCGCGTGGCTGGAGGGCACCAACTGGACCGGGGAGAGCCCCGCCGACCAGGCCCTGACGGGGTCCGGTTACCACTTCGTGTTCAGCAACACCATGGTGCAGCGACTGCCCGGATGACGGGAGGGAGGGCCGCCCGCCGCGCCAGGAGGTGCGGCGGGCGGCCCTCCACCGGAGCCTGGCTGCCTCAGCCGAGGTGCTGGATCATCGTGTTGCCGAACTGGTAGCGGTAGCCCGCCTCGCGCAGCGCCGCGTCCACGTCGGGGTGCGCGCCGTAGGGCGTGCCCCACAGGAAGGCGGTGGCGGGCGCGTCCTGCCCCGTCACGGCGTCCATGCGGCGCTTGGGCTCGACGATCTCGCGTTCGAGGTCGGCGTCCGTGCGCAGCGCGGCCGCCTCGGCGTGGTTGGCGGTGTGCGGAGTCACGACGTGGCGACGGCTGAGCGCGGCGACCTCGTCCCAGGTCATGGCGAGCCGGTCACCGCTGCGGTTCTCCTCCACCAGGTCGATGTGGTGCGCGTTGGCGTAGTCGAACTGCTGCTGGACGGGCACGTCGAGGAAGGCGGTGCAGACGAAGAACCACGCCGTGAGGCCCACCTCCTCGGCCAGCGGCGCGGCGACCTCCGCGTTGTTGCGGTACCCCTCGTAGAAGACCGGGATGATCCCGGGCCGGTCCTTGTGCCAGTGGCCGGTGGACCGGAAGAGGTCCAGGTCCTCCAGCGTCACCGGAGCGAAGTCCTCGGCGAGCGCGCGCAGTTCGCCGCGGATCTTCTCGGTGTCCGCGTGCGGGGTGTTGTGGTAGTTCACCACGCGCAGGAACTGGCCCGAGCGCAGGGCCTGTTCCTGGCCGGAGAAGGACGGAAGGCGGCTGGGGGCGGGCTGGTTCGTCACTGCGAGGCGTCCTTCCGGGGGCGGCCGGTGTGCGGTGTGAGGTGGGCGGCCCCCATGACCTGGAGCACGTCGATCAGGGCGGGTTCGGCGTCGTCGGCGGCCTCGGGGGCGAGGGCGCCCCGGTAGTGGCGCAGCAGTCCGGCCAGTTCCTCGCCCTCGGCGTCCGCCGGCGCGCCCGGTCCGGGCCCGGCCGTCGTGGCGGGGGTCTGGAGGGCGAGGAACATGGGGATGCCCTCGCGTTCCAGTACGCGCTCGCGGAGGGTGTCGAGCAGCGCGCGGGGGTCGGGGACGGGTTCGCGTCGGTGCGCGGGTGTGGTCACGGTCGGCTCCTGTGACGTAGGGGTGCGGGCGGCGGCCGGCGGGTGGGGTGCCCCGCCCGTCCGGCGGTGGGTGCGGTGTCCCGCCGGTCCGGGCGGCGGGTGTTCAGACGGCGGTCAGGGCGGGGCGCAGCAGGCGGATCAGCTCGGCCGCCGCCTCCGTCACCGCTTCGCGGCCCGCCCCGAGGTAGCGGCGCGGGTCGACCCCCGTCCCGGTGTCCAGGCTCGCGCGGACGGCGCGGGTGAAGGCGGCGCTGAGATGGGTGCCGAAGTTGATCTTCCGCATTCCGTGGGCGACCGCCTCGACCAGGGCCGTGTCGGGGACCCCGGACGATCCGTGCAGGACGAGCGGTACGCCCACGGCCTCGCGCAGCCGGGCGATGAGTTCCTGGTCCAGGTCCGCGGTGCGCCGGGTCATGGCGTGGGAGCTGCCGACGGCGACGGCGAGCGCGTCGACCCCGGTCGCGCGGACGTACGCGGCCGCCTCGGCGGGGTCGGTGCGGGCGGTGGCCGAGTGCACCCCGTCCTTGCCGCCGATCTCGCCGAGTTCGGCCTCGACCCAGACGCCGTCCTCGTGGAGGCGGGCGGTCACGGCGGCCGTCCGCGCGACGTTCTGCTCGTGCGGCAGCCGCGAGGCGTCGAACATGACCGAACCGCAGCCCAGTTCCCGGGCGCGCAGCACCAGGTTCTCGTCCTCGACGTGGTCGAGGTGGAGGGCCAGCGGGGCGCCGCAGCCGCGGGCCACCGCCGCGCAGGCGGCGAGCAGGGGGGCCGGATCGCCGTGGTGGTAGCGGACGGCGTTGTGGCTGACGGCCAGCACGGCGGGCGAGGAGGTGTGCTCGCAGGCGCTCGCCACGGCCTCGGCCTGTTCGAGGGTGACGACGTTGAAGGCGAGGACGGCGGACTCGGCGCGCACGGCCTCGTCCACGAGGCCGGCGGTGGGCACTAGGGGCATGGTGGTCACTTCCATCAGGGCTGGAGAGGGGAACGGCCCGCGCGGTTCAGGCGCTGACGATGTCGCTGCCCCGCCGGGCGAGCGCCGCGCACACGGGGTGGCCGAGTCCGGCGTCGGTCACCAGGGTGGACACCCGGTCCAGCGGGGCCAGGCGGACCGGTCCGCGCCGGCCGAGCTTGGACTCGTCGGCGAGGACGACGATCCGCCCGGCCGCGGCCAGCAGCGCCCGGTCGGTCTGCGCCTCGTCCACGTGGGCGCCGGTGAGTCCGGCGTCGGCGTCCAGGCCGAAGGCGCTGGTGAAGATCTGGTCGATCTGGAGTTCACTGAGCGCCCGTTCGGCGAGGTGCCCGAGGAGCGACTGCTCGCGGTGGCGCAGGACACCGCCGAGGACGATGACGTCCACGGTGGCCGTCGCCGACAGCACCTGGGCGATCGGCAGCGCGTTGGTCACGACGGTCAGGCCGCGTCGCTCCCCGAGGCGGGCCGCCAGGGTCTCGGTCGTCGTCCCCCCGCTGATGAGCACGGTGCTGTGGTCGCGGACGAGCGGGAGGGCGGCCTCGGCGATGCGGCCCTTCTCCTCCAACTGGGTCGCGGCCCGCTGCGGCTGGTCGGGCTCGAAGCCGCCGTCCAGGACGGTGGCCCCGCCGTGCACCCGGCGCAGCATCCCCTGGAGTTCGAGGTCGCGCAGGTCGCGCCGGACCGTGGACGGGCTGATCCGCAGCAGGTCGGACAGTTCCTGGACGTTGACGGTGCCCCGGTGCCGCAGCCTGCTCAGGACGGCGTGCCGCCGCTGGGGGGCGAGGAGGAACTCAGTAGCCATGGGACCGGTCGACCAGGTTCAGCAGTTCGCGTCCGGCGAGGAAGCGCTCGACGTTGGCGCTGACGAGTTCGAGCGTCTGCTCCTCGTAGTCCGGGGCGAACCCGGCCACGTGCGGGGTCAGCAGCACGCCCGGCTCGCCCCACCAGAAGTGGCCCTCGGGCAGGGGCTCCTCCTCGAAGACGTCGAGGACGGCCCCGGCGACGCGGCCGGACCGCAGTCCCGCGCGCAGGGCCTCCTCGTCCACGACGGAGCCGCGCGAGACGTTGACGACCATCGCGCCGTCCTTGAGCGCGCCGAACGCCTTGGCGTCGATCATTCCCCGCGTCTCGTCGGTCAGGGGGCAGGTGACCACGAGGTAGTCGCAGCGGGCGAGGAAGGCGTGCAGTTCGTCCGGGGTGTACAGCTCGGCGGTCTCCTCCTGCGCGGCGGGGGCGCCGAAGAACTCGCCGGCCCGGGTGCCGCGACCGCGTTTGAGCCCGAGGACGGTCATGCCGAACTGGCCGGCCAGCCGCCCGATCTCCCGGCCGATCCGCCCGTAGCCCACGATCCCGACGGTGGCGCCCCGCAGGCGGCGCGGCATGAGGGTGTTCCAGCGCTCCTCCAGCGAGGGCCACACACCGGCGCGCTGGACCTCGACGGCGCGGGGCAGCCGGTGCGCGAGGCCGAGCAGCGACATCATGACGTACTCGGCCATCGGCACCGGCGAGATGCCGCCGATGGAGGTGAGCGGGACCGGCAGGTCCCAGGCGCTGGTGCCCTTGAGGTGGTCCGCGCCCGAGGTGTCGAGCTGGATCCAGCGCAGGTGCGGTGCGTGCGCCGCCGCGCGCGGGAACACGGAGCCGGTGTGCAGGATCCCGGTGCGCCGCCACACCTCCTCGGGCACCTCCTCCGGGGAGGCGGCGCCTATCTGCGTGACCGTCAGCCCCGGGTGCCGTCCGCGCAGCTCGTCGAGCCACCAGTCGGGGAAGGAGAGGGTGCTGAGGTAGTGGACGGGGGCCGGAGAGGTCACTTGATTCCCGATCGTGCGAAGCCCTGGACGAAGTACTTCTGGAAACAGAGGAAGAGGACGACCATGGGCAGGATGGAGAACAGGGCGAGCGCCATGATGGCGCCGTAGTCCGCCGTGTACTGACCGTTGACGAACTGCATGCCGACGGACAGGGTGTACAGCCGTTCGTCCTTGAGGACGGTCAGGGGCCAGGCGAAGTCGTTCCACTGGTTGAGGAAGGTCAGCAGCGACAGCACCGCGATGAGCGGCTTGCACAGCGGCAGGACGACGGTGAGGAAGGTCCGCAGCTGTCCGGCGCCGTCCATCCGCGCCGCCTCGATGACCTCGTCGGGGATGCCGAGCATGAACTGCCGGGCGAGGAAGACCCCGAAGGCGGTCGAGGAGGCGGGCACGACGACGGCCCAGAAGCTGCCGAACAGGCCCATCGCGCTCACGAGCTTGAACTGCGGGACCATGAGCACCTGGACCGGGACGGTCATGGTGCTGAGCATGACGAGGAAGAGCAGGTTGCGGCCGCGGAAGCGCATCTTGGCGAAGGCGTATCCGGCCAGCAGGTTGGAGGAGACCGTGAGGATCACGACGAGTCCGGTGATGACCGTCGAGTTCATCGTCCAGGTCCACACCGGCAGTTTGAACACGCGGCGGAAGTTGTCCAGCGTGGGGGCGCTGGGCCACCACTTGAGGTGCGCGGTGTGGAGGTCGGAGAGCGGCGAGAAGGCGACGAGCACCATCCAGAACAGGGGCAGGGCCATCGCGAGCCCGATCACGGCCGCGGCCACCGCGCGCAGGATCTTCGCGCGGTCGCGTCCTCGTACGGGCTGTGTTCTGAGGGTCTGGGGCGAGGTGACGGACATCGGCGTCCTTAGTGACGGGCGACGGGGAGGTACGGCGCGGAGTGGGCCGGGCGGTCAGCCGACCGTGTCCCTGTTGCGGCTGAAGCGCCACTGGAGCGCGGTGAAGATCATGACGATGACGTACAGCACGATGCCGATGGCCGCGGCGTAGCCCTGCTGCCGGCCCTGGAAGCCGTTGCGGTAGGCGTAGGTGATCATCACGTCGGTCGAGTGGCCGGGCCCGCCGAGCGTCATCACGTAGACGGTGTCGAACACCTGGAACGAGTAGATGACGTTCATGATGAGCAGGAAGAAGGTCGAGGGGCCGAGCAGCGGCACGGTGATGTGGCGCAGCCGCTGCCAGAAGCCCGCGCCCTCCACGTCGGCGGCCTCGTACATCTCGGGCGAGATGCCCTGGAGCCCGGCCAGGTAGATGACCATGTTGAAGCCGACCCGCATCCACAGCGTGATCAGGACGACGGAGGCCATGGCCGCGCTGCCGTTCGTCTGCCACGGCGCGGTGGGCAGGCCGATGCTGGCGACCAGCTTGTTGAGCAGGCCGATGTTCTGGTCGAACATCAGGGTGCCGATGAGCGCGGTGGCCACCCCGGAGATGACCATGGGCAGGTAGACGAGCGTGCGCCACAGCGGCCGGGCCGGCATCACCTTGTTGAACAGCAGCGAGATGCCGAGTCCGAGCGCCATCTCCACGGGCACCGTCGCCACGCAGAAGACACCCGTGTTCAGCACGGTCCGCCAGAAGACGGGATCGTCGGCGAGCTGGCGGTAGTTGGCGAGCCCGGCCCAGGTGGGCGAGTCCAGGCCGGTGCTGTACTGGAAGCTCAGGACCAGCGCCATGCCGAGCGGCACCAGCAGGAAGACCGTGACCAGGATGAGGTTCGGTCCGAGGGTGCAGTAGGCGGCGAGGGACTCCCTGAAGCGTGCTCCCCGCTTCGACTTCGAGGAGGGGGGTTCGCTCACCGGGGCCGTCGCACGCGCGGGGCGCGGCGGCGAGACGGTGGTGGCCATGGCGGCTCCAGAGTGCGGGACGGGGGCCTTACGCGGAGGCCAGCGCCTTACGGGTGGATTCGGCGATGTGGTGGAGCGTCACGTCGGCGGGCTGCTTGTTGACGAAGGCGGCCTCCAGCTCGTCCTGGAGCGCCGTGTTGATGCGGCCGAACGAGGGGACTGCGACCTGCGCGGTCATCGCCGGGGTGAGCGCGGTGGCCTGCTCCGCGTAGACGGACATGAGGTCGGGCCGTACCGCGTAGTCGAGCCGGCGGCCCAGCAGCGAACTGCGGCTGGGCAGCATCACGCCCTGCTCGCAGAAGCGCGCCATGTTCTCCTCCTCCACCAGGAACTTGAGGAAGGTGGCGGCGAGTTCGGGGTTGTCGGTGTGCCGGGTGGCCACCACGGCGTTGCCGCCGAGGTCGGTGGCGCTCTGCCTGCCGCGTGGCTGGAAGGTGACGCCGTACAGGTCCTTCTTCAGCGCCGGGTCGATGGTCGGCAGCAGGAAGTCGCCCGCGAAGCTCATCGCGACGGTGCCCGCGGTGAAGAGGGCGTCGGGGTAGGCCGCGCTCTTCACGGAGCTGTTGGGCGGCACGAAGCCCTCGCGGAAGAAGTCCTGGGTGAAGCGCAGGGCGCGCAGTCCCGCCGCCGACTCGACGGCGGGCGCGGACAGGTCCTTGTCGAGGACCCGGCCCCCCGCCTCCCACAGCCAGGTCAGCCAGCGGAAGGCGCCGGTCTGCTGCCAGCCGTAGACGAAGGGGTAGACCCCGTGCAGCTTCTTGCGCAGTCGTGCGCACACCTCGGTGAACTCGTCCCAGGACCAGGCCTCGTCGAGCGAGCCGGGCACGGAGGTGATGCCCGCGGCGTGGAACATGTCCTTGCGGTACAGGACGGCGGTCGTGTCCGTGTGGTGCGGGACGGCGTACGGCCTGCCCTCGTAACACACCGCCTCCCACAGCGCGGGCAGGAACACCTCGCTGTCCCGGGGGCCGAAGTAGGGGCTCAGGTCGAGGAGCTGCCCGCTCGCGCTGTACATCCCGAGGTTCGCGTAGTCGCAACGGAACAGGTCGGGGGCGCGGCCACCAGCGAGCAGGGCGTCCATGTTCGTGTACATCTGCTCGTACGACTCAAGGCGGATCTGCACCCGCACGCCCCGGTGCCGGCGCTCGAAGGCGCGGGCCAGCGCCCGGAAGGCCGCCGCCTCCGCGTCGCTCCCCCACAGCGAGAAGGTCAGCACGTCCGCGCCTCCCGCCCCGGTGCTGGAGGGGGTGAAACCGGACCGCCGGGCGAAACCGACCGCGCCGGCACCGGCCACCGCGGCGCCCAGCACCGCTCGTCTGGCGACAGACATGGGCACGTCCTTCGGATCAGGGGGCTGGAGATCGAGGGGGGAATCCGGCCACGCACTACCTCGATGCCTGTTTTGTAGTCCTCGCGACCAAGCTCAGTCAATATCAATCAGACATTGATTTTTATTGCTCAGTTTTCCTTGACGCTCCTGTGCGGCCCGCTTAGCCTCAGCCGCACGCCCACGGTCGCCACCCCCTCGTCACCTGCGGGAACGCCGCCGCGAGGGCTCGGCCTGGCCGGGGTCGCCGCCTGTGGCCCGTCGCTCACCGCTCGCCGTTCGCAGAAGGAGTCCGCTCATGCCCGTGATCCAGGTGACCGCCCCCGGGACGGCCGACGGCGAGGCGGACGCCGCCCGGCTCCAGGCCCTGTGCGGGGCCGTCGCCTCCGCTCTCGGCCTCCCGCCCACCGGCGTCGTGGCCGTGCTGTGCGAGGCCGCGGTGACGACGACGGGGGCGGGGCCGGTCCCCGCGTGGCCGCTCGCCGTCCTGCACGGCTCCGACCGCGGGGCGGACGCCACCCGGCGCGCCCTGGAGGCGGCGGCGGGGTCGCTGGCCGAGGGCTGGGCCGTCCCGCGCGACGAGGTGTGGGCCGAGTGGGCCGCGACCGGCCCCGCCGTCCGCCCCTGACCGGAGCGGACGGGTACGGCTGAGCGGAGCGGACGGGTACGGCGTCTCAGCCGCGGTGCGCCGTCGTGTCCTTCACGTCCGGACGACGTCGACGCCGGCCTCGCGCAGGGCCCGTACGTCCTCCTCGGGCGCCGAGGCGTCGGTGATGACCCGGGAGAGCCGGGTGGCCGGGGCCACCCGCACCGGCCCGGACCGCCCGAACTTCGAACCGTCGACCAGCGCCGTGACGCACCGCACGCGCGACAGCAGCCACCGGTCGGTCTCCGCCTCGTCCACGTGCGCGCCGCTGATCCCGGTGCCGGTGATGCCGTAGGCGCCGACGAACGCCTCGTCGACGTGCAGTTCCTCCAGCGCCTGCCGGGTGAGGTGCCCGAGCAGGGACATCTCCCGGTGGCGCAGGTAGCCGCCGAGCACCACGGTGCTGATCTCCTCGTGCTGGGCCAGTTCCCCGGCCAGGTGCAGCGAGTTGGTGACCACGGTCAGCCGGTCGATGGCGCCGAGCAGCGGGACCATCGCCGCCGTGGTGGTGCCGCCCGTGACGAGGATGGTCGCCCCGGGGGCGATGTGCTCGACCGCCGCGCTCGCCAGCTTGCGCTTCTCCCAGGGGGCGAACCCGGTGCGCTGGGGCCGGTCGGGCTCGACGGGCCGGGCGGACTCCGCCATCGCGCCGCCGTGCGTGCGGTTGAGCAGCCCCTGGGACTCCAGGTCGGACAGGTCCCTGCGGATGGTCGAGGGGCTGACCTCCAGGCGTTCGGCGAGCGTGGCCACGTGTGCGACGCCTTCCGCCCGCACCACGTGGAGCAGCCTCTTCCTACGCTCGGCGCCCAGCATGACCTGGCCTCTTCCCCTCTCGGCCGATGGCGCGGCGAGAGGTCCCCTCCCACCGTTCGCGACGTGCCCGGCGGACGGTCGTCCGCCCGCCGCGAGCAGCCAGCTTACTTGCGGTGCGTGCCTCTGACCGAAACTGGTGCGCTCCCCCGGGGGCGAGGGGCGGGCGCTCAGCTCGGCCGCGCCGTCCACGGACGCACCTCGCCCAGCACGGCGTCCGTGCCGCGCGGGTCGTCCAGCAGGGCCAGGGCGGCGGCGGAGATCTCCTCGGGGGTGTGCCAGCGCACCGCGGGGCCCGTACCGCGCCAGCCCAGGACGAGCGGACGGCACGCGTCCCCGGGCCGGGCCCCGGCCGGCAGCAGGTGCGGCGCCCAAGCGGCGGACGCCGGGGCCCCGTTGCCCGGGGCGGCCCACTCGCTCGTCAGGATCAGCACGAGCGGCCCCGCGTCGAGGCTCGCCGCGACCTGCCCGGTCACCGCGCGGGGCGGCAGCGCCGGGGCGTAGACGAGCGCCCCGGTGAACCCCGCCGGGCCGCCCGCCCGCCGCAGCCGGGCGCCGAAGTCGTCCGCGGTGGCGTCCGCCGCGAGCGGCCGCACGTCGCCGGGGCTCTCGCGCGCGAGCGCGTCCAGCTCGCCCGCGGTGCGCGCGACCGCCGTCACGGACGCGCCGCGCGCCGCGAGCGTCCCGACCGCCGGGCGCAGCACGCGCGTCGCCCCGACGACGAGGACGTGACCGGCTGCCGGCCCGGGCGGACCGGTGGTGGGGGAAGCGGATTGGCGCCGCTCGTCCATGAAGTACTGCCTTTCCTGGGCACGATCGTGAGAGGTGAACAGCCGGTCCGCAGCGGGGCCGGGCCGCCGGTTCGTGGCGGCTGTCCCCCGATCCGTGGCGGCTGTTCCGCCTGCTGTCTCCACCGTGGGGAATCATCCACGATCCCGCCCGATCCGCTCACCTTTGCTCATTCATGCTCATTGACGCTTGTTACTGGAGTGCATAGGGTGCCGATGTGGGCGCTGCCGGTCGTCGGCCCTGGAACGCGCCCCCTTCTCCCACCGGCCGGCCTCCGAGGTGTCCCATGGCTGCTGCCCCTCTCCCCGACCTCCGCACCGCCGTCCCGCCCGCGAGCCGGGGCGGGATCGGGTTCGCTCAGGGCCGTTACGGCCTGCGCGGCAACCTGGAGCTGATGCTCTGCGACGAGCTGGACGGGCTCTGGGTCCTGTGGTTCAACAACGACCCCGACGACACCGCCGCCGAGCCCGGGGGTCCGCCGCCCGGCGAGTGGAGCGGCGCCCTGCGCTTCGCCACCGGGCGGCGCTACGACCAGGTGCACGTCGTGCAGAGCCGCAACGGCCCGCACCACCTGGAAGTGCTCGCCCGCTCCGGCGGGGCGCCGCACCGCCTGCGGTGGAGCCCGGAGGCCGCCTTCACGGACGAGGAACCGCCCCCGGGCACCCCGGCGCGTGCGGTGACGGTGGCGGAGACCTCCGACGGCACCCTGTGGGCCGGGGTGCTCGGCGAGGACGGCGGGGCGCGGCTGCTGCGTGCCGACACCACCGCCTATCCGCGCCTCGCGTGGTCCGGGGCCCCGCCCGCGAAACCGCCGCTGCCGGAGGGCCACTGGACCACGGCGGTGCTGCTCCCGGTGCGGGGCGCGACCCGGCCCGGGATCGGGCTGCTGGGCCCTGCCGGTGGCGTCTACACCGGCCCGGAGGGCGACGTCCACCCGCTTCCCGCGAGCGGGGCGGCGGCCGGGGCGGCCCCCGGCGGCGTCCCGCGCTTCTACCTGTGGCGGGGCGGCTCCCGGCTGGACGTCGTCCACCCCGGGCGCCCCGAGGCGGACCGCCGTCTCCCCCTGCCGGGCGCCGGGGACGTGACCGCCCTCGCGGCCGCGCCCCTCGCCGGGTCCGGCCGGACCGATCTCGTACTGCGCCGGGGCGGACGGCTCTGGCACCTGAGGGACCACGGCCACCAGGAGGACCTGCCCGCCGCCGAGATCGTCAGCCGGCTCACCCGGGCCGACGGCGACGCGGGGAAGCCCGTGCACCGGGGCGGTTGACCGGCAGGCGCGGGCACGCCTCGCACCGTCCCGCGCCCCCTTCCGAAGAGCTCCCGCCGCCGCAGACCTTCAACGTACTTCCCGCGAACTCCCCGCGTACCTCCCGCGTACCTCCCGAGAAAGAGACACAAGGACCGCCATGCGCATTCTCATCGTCGGCGCCGGGGGCGTGGGCACCGCCGCCGCCCGGATCGCCGCCCGCCGTTCCTTCTTCGACCACTGCGTGATCGCCGACTACGTACTCGACCGCGCCGTGCGGGCGGCCGAGGCCACCGACGACGCCCGTTTCGTCGCCGCGCGGATCGACGCCTCCGACGAGGCCGCCGTGGCCGCGCTCGTGCGCGAGCACGAGTGCGACGTCCTGCTGAACGCCACCGACCCGCGTTTCGTGATGCCGCTCTTCCGCGCCGCCCTCGCCGCACAGGCGCACTACCTGGACATGGCGATGTCCCTGTCCCGGCCGCACCCCGAGCAGCCGTACGCGAGGACCGGCGTCATGCTCGGCGACGAGCAGTTCGCCCTCGCCGACCGGTGGGAGAAGGCCGGGCGGCTGGCCCTCGTGGGGATGGGGGTGGAGCCCGGTCTCTCCGACGTCTTCGCCCGGTACGCGGCCGACCACCTCTTCGACACCATCGAGGAGATCGGGGTCCGCGACGGCGCCGACCTCACGGTCGAGGGACACGACTTCGCGCCCTCGTTCTCCATCTGGACGACGATCGAGGAGTGCCTGAACCCGCCCGTGGTCTACGAGAAGGAGCGGGGCTGGTTCACCACCGAACCGTTCTCCGAGCCGGAGGTGTTCGACTTCCCCGAGGGCATCGGCGAGGTCGAGTGCGTCAACGTCGAGCACGAGGAGGTGCTGCTCATCCCCCGCTGGGTCGACGCGCCCCGGGTCACCTTCAAGTACGGCCTCGGCCAGGAGTTCATCGACGTCCTGCGCACGCTGCACAAGCTGGGCCTGGACCGCACCGGGAAGGTGCGCGTGGGCGACGTCGAGGTGTCCCCGCGCGACGTGGTCGCCGCGTGCCTCCCGGACCCGGCGCAGCTCGGCGACCGGATGCGGGGGAAGACCTGCGCCGGGACCTGGGTGAAGGGCGTCCGCGACGGCGCCCCGCGCGAGGTGTACCTCTACCACGTGGTGGACAACGAGTGGTCGATGCGGGAGTACGGCTCCCAGGCGGTCGTGTGGCAGACCGCGCTCAACCCGGTGGTCGCGCTGGAACTGCTGGCCGGCGGTCAGTGGCAGGGCAGCGGCGTCCTCGGCCCCGAGGCCCTGCCGGCCCAGCCCTTCCTCGACCTGCTGGGCGCGTACGGCTCCCCGTGGGGGCTGCGCGAGCAGTAGCGGCCACGGCGGGAGAAGCAGGAGGCCAAGAGGAAGGGCCCCACCGCTCGGTGGGGCCCTTCCTCGCCTGCCGTGCTCCCGTGCCCTCACCTCACACGGTGACCGCGCCGTCCGAGGCCGAACCCACCGTGGCCACGTACTTGCTGAAGACGCCGCGCTCCACGTCCCGGTCCGGGCGGGTCCACGCGGAGCGGCGGCGGGCGAGTTCCTCCGGCGCCACGTCGAGGTCGAGCGCGTTGGCCGCGCTGTCGACGGTCACGGTGTCCCCGTCCCGTACGAGCGCGATGGGCCCCCCGTGCCACGCCTCGGGCGCGACGTGCCCGATCACCAGGCCGTGGGAGACACCGCTGAACCGTCCGTCGGTGACGAGGGTGACGGACTCGCCGAGCCCCTGTCCCACCAGGGCGCCGGTGATCGACAGCATCTCGCGCATTCCGGGGCCCCCGGCGGGACCCTCGTAGCGGACGATCACGACGTCGCCCTCCGCGATCACGCCGTCCTGGATGGCCGTGAAGCACTCCTCCTCCGAGTCGAAGACGCGCGCCGGGCCACGCCGTACGAAGTCGGGGCGGCCGCCCAGCTTGAGGACGCAGCCGTCCGGCGCGAGCGAACCGCGCAGGATCGCCAGCGCGCCCGCGCCCTTGACGGGGTGCGCCACGTCGGTGACCACCTCCTGTCCCGGCGTCTCGGTGGCGTCGGCGGCCACGTCCGCGAGGGAGCGCCCGTCGACCAGGGTCACCGTGTCCCGCAGCACCCCCGCCGCGAGCAGCCGGGCCACGACCAGCGAGGTGCCCCCGGCCCGCCACAGGTCGGCCGCCGTGTACGGGCCGGCCGGCTTGAGCGCCGTGACGATCGGCACCTCGCGGCACAGGGCGCCGATGTCGTCGATCGCGAGGTCGAGGCCCGCCTCCCGCGCGACGGCGAGCAGGTGCAGTACGGCGTTGGTGGAGCCGCCCATCGCCGCGACCGAGACGATCGCGTTGTGCAGCGCGTCCGCCGTCAGGATCGCCGAGGGCCGCAGGTCACGGGCGAGGACGTCGAGGGCGAGTTCGCCCACCCGCTCGGCGGCGGCCGTCTTCTCCTTCGCCGTCGCGGGGACGTCCCCCACGCCGAAGGGCGCGAGGCCCAGGAAGTCCGCGACCGTTCCCATGGTGTTGGCCGTGTACTGCGCCGCGCAGGTACCGGCGCCCGGACACGCGTGGCGGGCGAGGTCGTCCACGTCCTCCTGCCCGATCCGCCCCACCGCGCGCTCCCCGAGGGCCTCCCACATGTCCTGGATGGTCACCTCGCGACCGCGCCAGGTGCCGGGCATCATGCTGCCGCTGTAGAGGAGGACGGACGGGATGTCGAGCCGTGCCATGGCCATCATCGCGGCGGGCACCGTCTTGTCGCAGCCGACGATGCAGACCAGGGCGTCGAACTGGTGGGCCCGGCCCATGAGTTCGATGGAGTCGGCGATGACCTCACGGCTCACCAGGGAGGCCCGCATCCCCGGCGTCCCCATCGTCAGGTTGTCGGAGACGGCGACGGTGTTGAACTCCATGGGCGTGCCACCCGCGCGGCGGACCCCGGTGGCGACGTGGCGCGCGAGGTCGCGGTGCGTCAGGTTGCAGGGCATGGTCCCGGTCCACGTGGAGGCGATGCCCACGGTGGGGCGCCGCATGTCCTCGTCGGTCAGCCCCATGGCGTAGAGGTGGGAGCGGGCTGGTGCGCGGTCGGGATCGTCGGCGATGTTCATGGCGGCTCCTTCGACGGAGAACGGGGCCTCCCCGGAGCGGCTGGGGAGGCCGGAGGGACGGTGCGGGCGCACCTCGGGGATACGCGGGGACGGGGCGGGAGTGGGCGGGGGCGGCTCAGCCCGTCAGCTCGACGCGGTTGCTCAGCAGGCCGACGCCCGCCACCTCGACCTCCACGAGGTCCCCGTCGCGCAGCCAGAGCTTCGGCTCGCGGCCCATGCCCACGCCGTGCGGGGTGCCCGTGGCGATGACGTCGCCCGGGTACAGCGTCATGTACCGGGACAGGTAGGAGATGGTCTCGGCGACGCCGAAGATCATCTCCTTGGTCGAACTGTCCTGCACGGTCACGCCGTTGACCCGGGCGCTGATCGCGAGGTCCTGCGGGTCGGCTATCTCGTCGGCGGTGACGAGGAAGGGCCCGAGCGGGCAGAAGTCGTCGAAGTTCTTGCCCCGGAACCACTGCACGTCGGAGAACTGCGCGTCGCGGGCGGACACGTCGTTGGCCACCGTGTAGCCGAAGACGTGGGAGGCCGCCTCCTCGGCGGTGACGTCACGGGCCGTCCGGCCGATGACCACGGCGAGTTCGGCCTCCCAGTCGAGCTGCTCCGTCGTGCCGCGCGGTACGCGGACCGGGGCGGTGGGACCGGTCAGGCAGTGCGCGGTCTTGACGAAGGCCAGCGGTACCTTCGGCGTCTCCAGGCCCGTCTCGCGGATGTGGTCGGCGTAGTTGAGGCCGATGCACACGATCTTCTGCGGGGCGGCGAGCGGGCTCAGCAGCTCGACGTCCGCGAGGGGGACGCCGGGCACCTCGGCGCCCAGCGTCTCGCGGGCGGTGCCGTCGGCGATCAGGTCGCGTACGGCGTCGGCCATGAACCGGTCCTCCTCGGGGACGACGGGGTACACCCGGTCCCCGTCCACGCGGGCGGCCAGCACCCGCCCCTCGTGACGTACACGGGCGATCTTCACGGTCTCTCCAGTCGGTTGGGCGCTTGGCGGGAGCGGGGGCGGACGGTCAGCGGGAGCGAGGCGGACGCTCAGGAGAAGCGGGGCAGGAAGCGGGCCTGCGCTTCCATGAGTTCCTTCGTGAGCGCGGCCGCCGCGTCCCGGCCGGTCACCGCGCCGTCCGCGATCATCGCCTCCACGACGAGGTCGCGGTCGCCCGTCATGGCGGCCTCGACGGCCAGGTCGACCGGGGTCAGGCGCCGCGCGAGGATCGCGGTGAGCGGGGCCGAGAGGTCGGGGACCCGCACGGGGCGCAGCCCCCGCGCGGTGGCGACCGCCGGGATCTCCAGCGCCGCCTCGTCCGGCAGCCCGGGGACGCTGCCCCGGTTGGGGACGTTGACCGAGAACATCTCGCGGCGGTCGAAGGTGATCGAGCGGATGATCGCGAGCAGTTGCTCCTGTTCACCCGTGGAGCGGTCGAACGCGGACTCGTCGAGCGGGGTGTCCCCTTCGGCCTGGGCCCGCATCGACTGGTAGCGCTCCTCGCCCCACTGGAGGATCTCCGGTACGGAGAAGGCGTCGACGCCGAGCTTCTTGCCGTAGTAGTCGCCGCTCGCCCAGCGCTCGGGGAAGAACTCCACGACGTGCCGGTCGTTGGCGGCCGGGTAGGCGCCGTAGGTGCGGAAGAACTCCCACGAGAACGGGTTGTGCCAGGCCTTGCCGTTCTCCCAGATCGCGCCGATGTCCTCGGGCAGCGGCGGCTCGGCCAGCTCCCGTTCCATCCGGGCGCGGACCCCGGGCCAGGCGTCGCGGCCCTGGTGACGGAAGTCGTAGATGAAGGTCAGGTGGTTGATCCCGGCGTACAGCGTCGAGGTCTCCTCGAAGGGCAGCCCGGCGAAGGCGGCCAGTTCACGCTGCACGTGGTGCATGCCGTGGCACAGGCCGACCACCTCGGCGCCCGCGTAACGCGTCATGGCCTGCACGTTGGCGGTCATCGGGTTGCTGTAGTTGAAGAAGTACGCGTCGGGGGCGAGTTCGACGACGTCGCGCGCGATCTCGACCATGACCGGGGTGGTGCGCAGCAGGCGCGAGATCCCGCCCGGCATGACGGAGTCGCCGACCGGCTGGAAGACGCCGTGGCGCCGGCAGATGTCGTGGTCCGTCTGCCACGCGGGCCGGCCGCCCACTCCGACGCAGGTGACGACGTAGTCCGCGCCGGGCAGTTGGGCGCGCCGGTCGGTGGAGGAGCGCACCGTGATGCGGTCCTGCGCGCCCCGGGCCTCGACCATCCGCCCGGCGAGCCGGGTGGCCACGGAGAGCGCCTCGGGGTTGACGTCGACCAGCCGGATCTCCCAGCGGCCGAGGTCCTCGGCGGTGATGAGGTCGGCGAGCAGACCGCGCGTGAACACGGCACTGCCCGCGCCGATGAGGACGAGGGAACGCTGGTCGGAGAGGGTGTCGGACACGTGTTCTTCCTTTCAGGAGCGCCCGGGGGCCGGGCCGGGACCGTCCGGGGACGGCCGGGACGCAGGCCGGGCGTCGCGGGGGCGGCTACGGTCGGGCTTCGTCGCCGGCCGGGCCGGCGGGTGCGGGCAGCCTGTCCACGGCCTCGGCGGACAGCGGTGCGCCCGCGAGCCGGGCCGCGACCAGCGCGGCGCCGAGCACGGGGGTCGTACGGGGAGGGTGGAGCGCGTACGGCTCCGGGGAGGCGGTGAGGGCCGCGCCGAACGCCGCCCGCACGCGCGGCACGGTGAAGACGCCGCCCGACCAGGAGACCGGCAGGGGTTCCGCCGCCGCGGCGCCGAGCGCTTCCCGCGCGGCCCGGACGAGCGCGGCGAGTTCCCGGCCCGCCTCGTCCAGCACGTCCGCGCACGCCGGGTCGCCCTCGTCGGCGGCGCGGGAGACGCAGCGGCTCAGCGCGGCCACGGCGGTGCGGTCGAGGCCGGCCAGCAGCACGGCGTCCACCAGGTCGAGGTCGGCTTCGAGTGCGAACCGCTCGCGCAGTACGCCGAGCAGCGGCCCGGCGGGCAGCCTGCCGTCGCTCATGCGCGTGAAGAGGTTCAGCCCCCGGACCGCGATCCAGTGGGCGGAACCCTCGTCGCCGAAGAGTTCCCCCCAGCCGCCGGTCCGCGCCTGCCGCCCCCGCAGACGGCCGTAGGCCATCGAGCCGGTGCCGCTGATCACGTTGACGCCGTCCGCGAGCCCGAGCGAACCGGCCCAGCCGCACACCATGTCGTTGCCGACGGCGTAGCGGCCGTGGCCGAGGACCCGGGCGGGAAGGTCGTCGAGCGCGCGGGTGAGCGCGGCGGACTCACCGTGTCCCGGCAGTCCGAGGTAGGCGTACGTGAGGCGCCCGGCGTCCGTGCCGGCCCGGCGGCAGACCTCCGCGACGCCCTCGCGCAGCACCTTCGCCGCGGTCCTGGTCCCGCCGGGCCCGAGGGCGGGCGAGGTGGTGGGGCCGAGGACCTCCCCGCGCACGGTCCCGTCGGCGTCGAGGACGCAGAAGGCGGTCTTGGTGCCACCGCCGTCGACTCCCAGGTACACGGCGTCCTCCCTTCTCTCGGGGTCGGTTGGAGCTGTTGGACATCCGCTGGGGCGCTGCATGCGGGCGCCGGCTCAGCGCGCGGCCAGCGGGTGGATGGTGACGCCGCGCACGACCCGGTTCACCTCACCGTCCGGGAACGGGTTGTCGGGCGTCACTCCGCAGGCCAGGGAGGCGTTCAGCGCGACCAGTTGGGCGCACAGCACGGCGGGCAGGGCGAGGGCGGCGTCGTCGGCCCCGGCCATGCCGGGCACGAGCCAGGTGCTCTCGGCGGGCAGGCCCTCCGGACGGCCCGCGACCGCGACGACCTGCCCGGCGGGCAGGGCCTCGCTCAGCTCCCGGAAGATGTCGAGGTCGTAGAGGCGGGTGTGGGGATCGTTGGAGACGTAGACGACGACCCCGGTCCGGGGGGACAGGAACGCCTTGGGGCCGTGCCGGAAGCCGAGGGAGGAGTCGGCGAGGGAGCTGACGCCGCCCCCCGTCAGCTCCAGCAGCTTGAGGGCGGACTCCCCGGCGAGCGCCTTCAGCGGGCCACTGCCCAGGTAGACGAAGCGCTCCAGTTCCCGCCCGGTGAGCCCGGCCACGCGCTCCCCGAACTCCTCGGAGAGCAGGGCCCGGGCCGCGTCCTGGCAGGTGTCGAGCCCGCGGACGTGTTCCCCGCCCAGCGCGTCCAGCGCCGCGAGGAGCATGCACGTCAGGCTGGAGGTCATCGCGAACCCCTGGTCCTCCGACTCCGCCGGGGTCAGCAGGACGAAGGAGTCCGCGCGGGCGCCGTGTTCGGTGGCCAGGGCCCCGTTGGCGTTGCAGGTGATGACGAGGTGGGCGCAGTGGTCGAGCAGCTGATCGGCCAGTGCGGTCGCGGCGAGGCTCTCGGGGCTGTTGCCGGAGCGGGCGAAGGACACGAGCAGGGTGGGGCGGTCCCGCTCCTCGAAGCAGTTGCCGGGCTCGGCGACGATGTCGGTCGTGGCCACGGCCTCGACGGTGCGGCCGGTGGCGGCCACCAGCGCGGAGCGCGCGATCCCCCCGGCGTACGCGGAGGTGCCGGCGCCGGTCAGGACGACGCGCAGCCGGGGTTCGGCGAGCAGGGGGGCCAGGAACGCGTCGAGGGCGGGACGTTCCTCGCGCAGCCGCTCGCGCGTCTCGCCCCACACGCGGGGCTGCTGACGGATCTCGCGGTGCGTGTGGACGGCGCCGGCGGGCGCGGCCGGGAGGTCGCTGGTCTCGGGGGCGGTCGTCACGCGTACTCCTTGGGTCGGGGGGCGCAGGCGCCGTCGTGGTCGCGGAGCACGTCACGCACCCGGTCGCCGGGGATCTCGTACGACCGTGGGGCGGGGAGTGGTCCGGCCGCGGGGCGCGCGCACGGAACGGGTGGATGCGCGGAGTGCAGGAACAGGGAGAGCAGGGGGCGGCGACCGGAACGCGTCCGGCCGGCCGCCGGGACCTGGCGCACCGGGTGGCCGCACACGGAGGTGACTCCCCGCGCCGCACCGGTGCCCCGGCCTCGTACCGATCGATCCAACACGCCTGGCATTCGCCGTTCCTCAGGGCTGGGAGGGGCTGCTCTGCTTGGACCAGGAAGAATACTGGTATGAACCGGTCCGGTCAAAGGGTCGACCTGGTATCCTACTGGTATGCCTAGCTCCCCAGAATCAGGCGCCGCTGGTCTGCACGGCGAGTCCCTGCCCCTCTACTCCCTCGTCGCGCGGCGCCTGCGCGAGGACGTCACCACGGGCGGGATGCGCCCCGGCGACCGGCTGCCCTCGGAACGCGTGCTCGCCGAGCGCTACGAGGTCTCGCGCGTCACCATGCGCTCCGCCCTGAACCGGCTGGCCGAGGAGGGCCTGATCAGCTCCGCTCCGGCGCGTGGCTGGTTCCTCCAGGAGGACCGCTCGGCGGACCACCCGGCCCTCTCGACCCCCGGCGCGGGCCGCACCGTGCAGGGCTTCGCCGACTACGCCGTGCGGCACGGACTCGCGGTCCGCACGCGGGTCCTGCGGGCGGGGGTGCGCGCGGCGACCATCGCCGAGGCCGAGGAGTTGCGGATAGCGCCGGGCGCACCGCTGTTCAGCATGCGGCGGCTGCGGTTCCTGGACGAGCTGGTCGTGGTCGTGGAGTACAACCGGCTGCCGCTCGCCCTGTGCCCACGCCTGGCCGAGACGGACTTCACCGAGGCCAGCCTGTACGCGACCCTGCGGCAGGCCGACCCGCCGCAGGCCCCGCACGTCGCCGACTACTCGGTGGAGGCCCGCCAGCCGGACCCCGAGGAGCGGGACCTGCTGGAGATCACGGACACCACCCCCGTCCTGGTGGCGACCCAGCTCGCCTTCAACCAGGAGGCCCGCCCGCTGGAACTGACGGTCGCCATCTACCGCGGCGACCGCTACCGCTTCCGCGCCTCGATCACCGACTGAACCGCGGCGGCACGATTACGCGGGGAGCTGGCGAAGTGCCCGCCCGGAGCGCGGGAGGGAAGGTTCTCCACCATCCGTCCCGTCACGGGCGAGCTCTCCCTGGACCGGGCCACCCCGACCGCCGGCACCGCACCGCACCACAGCGCGCTGAAGGCCACAGCGCGCCACAGCAAAGGAGTTGTCCCATGGACTACGTCACCCTGAACAACGGCGTGGAGATGCCGGTCCTCGGTTTCGGCGTCTACCAGATCCCCGCCGAGGACACCGAGCGCGCCGTCTCCGAGGCACTCGCCGCCGGATACCGCCTCCTCGACACCGCTGCCGCCTACGCCAACGAAGAGGCCGTGGGACGCGCCATCAAGTCCAGCGGCGTCCCCCGCGAGGACCTGTTCGTCACCACCAAGCTGTGGGTGCAGGACGCCCCGGCGGAGCAGAACGCCCGGCGCGCGTTCGAGACGTCCCTGCACAAGCTGGGTCTGGACCACGTAGACCTGTACCTGATGCACCAGCCCTTCGGCGACGTCTACGGCCAGTGGCGCGCCATGGAGACCCTCCACCGCGAGGGTCTGGCCAAGGCGATCGGCGTCTCCAACTTCTACCCCGACCGCCTGGTCGACCTGATCGTCAACAACGAGGTCACCCCGGCCGTCAACCAGGTCGAGGCCCACCCGTTCTTCCAGCGCGCCGACTACCAGGAGCTGATGCGCGAGCACGGCGTGCGGATCCAGTCCTGGGGCGGCTTCGCGGAAGGCAGGAACGACCTGTTCGGCAACGCGCTGCTGGCCGGGATCGGCGAGGAGTACGGCAAGTCGGTCGCGCAGGTGGTGCTGCGCTGGCTCACCCAGCGCGGTGTCGTCGCCATCCCCAAGTCCGTCCGTGCCGAGCGCATGGCCGAGAACTTGGACGTCTTCGACTTCCGGCTCACCGAGGAGCAGATGGCCCGGATCGCCACTCTCGACACCGGCGCCTCACTGTTCTTCGACCACCGCGACCCCGAGACCGTCACCTGGCTCGCCCAGCGCCGCCTGGAGGCCTGACCCGGCGGGCTCCGGCGGGCTCCGGCGGGAGGCATCGGGCGGTGTGCGGGCGCATCAGCCCTGGCGCCCCTGTGAAAACCTGACCTCCATCAGGAGGTGCTCGCCTTCACTCGACACCTGCCGGAAGCCCGCCTTCTCCCAGGCGCGCACCGCCCGCACGTTCCCTCGCAGGGGATCGACGGTCACCCGCCGCCATCCGAGAGTCCCGCCCAGGTGCGCCAGGAGCGCGCGGGAGGCATCGGGGCCCAGGCCCCGGCCCCGCGCCTCGGGTCCCAGCACCAGGTCGATGCCGCCCTCGGCCGGGCCTGCGGACCAGTACTGCGCGTAGCCCACCGGCGTGCCCCCTGCCAGTACGAGGAAGGACTCCACCCGCGGCCGGCGCCGCCCGACGTACTTGTCGGCCACCTCGTCACGCGGTACCGGTACGCCGCCCCAGTGCTCGACGAAGCCGGGGGAGGCGAACCACTGGGCCAGCAGGTCCACATCGTCCTCGGTCGTCGGGACGAGACGGGTCAGCACTCCGTCGAGAACCACTCCACCGGCCATCAGCCACTCTCTCTTTCTGCTTCTGCCTGCGCGCGGGCATGTCAGGGAGGGCGGGCGACGGCGGACGGGCGCGGTCACCCGGCGAGGGCCGCCCGGCGGCGGAACAGGTCCTCGGCCGCGCTCTGTGCCTCCAGGCGTACCTTCTCCGGGTCCACGCTCCGCACCCTCCCGCCCTCCACGAGCAGCCTTCCCCCGACCCACACGTGGTTCACGTCGGCCGAGGAGGCGGAGAACACCAGGTGCGCGACCGCGTTGAAGTCCTCGCCGTGCAGCAGCGGAGTGGTGTGGAGCCGGCGCAGGTCGACGGTCACCACGTCCGCCTGCTTGCCGGCCTCCAGCGAACCGGTGACACCGTCCAGGCCCAGCGCCCGGGCACCGTCGATCGTGGCCATCGTGAGGATGTCCCAGGGGTCCCCCGTCGTGGGGTCGAGCGTGGTGACCTTCTGGAGGAGCGAGGCGAACTTCATCTCCTCCAGCAGGTCGAGGTTGTTGTTCTCCTTCTCGCCGTCGCTGCCGAGACCGACCGGGATGCCCCTGCGGCGCATCTCGGCGACGCGAGCGGGCCCGGAGGACAACTTCATGTTGGAACAGGGGCAGTGGGCGACGCTCGTGCCCGTGTCCGCCAGCAGGTCCAGTTCGTGGTCGTCGAGCCAGACGCAGTGGGCGACCACCGTGCGCGGTCCCAGGACGCCGCGGTGACGGAACTCCTCGATCGGCCTGCGCCCGAACCGCCGTACGGACTCCTCGACTTCCCACATCGTCTCGGAGGAGTGCGTGTGCAGCCCGGTGTCGAACTCCTCCGCCAGCGCCGCCGCCGCCCGGAACGCCTCCTCGCTGCAGTAGAAGAGGTGCTCCAGGCCCACCCACGAGCGCACCCGGCCACCGGCGTGGGTGCGGTAGTGCGTCAGCAGGCGGCGGTTGGTCTCCAGCGTCTCGAAGTAGTCGTAGCCGGGCAGGTCCGCGACGTACGGGACGAGCGTCGCGCGGATCCCGACCTGCTCGGCGGCGTGCGCGGAGCCCTCCATGTGGCGCCACATGTCCATCACGGAGGTGGTGCCCGCGCGCAGCGACTCCGTGTAGCAGAGGCGTGAGGCGGCCTCGGCGATCTCCGGGGTGAGGGCCCGGTGGGCGGGGTCCACGTAGTCGCGCAGCCAGTCCCACAGCGATTTCGACTCGGCCGTGCCGCGCAGGAGCCCCGAGTGCAGGTGGGTGTTGTGCAGCCCGGGGAGGACGGCGTGGCCGGTCGCGTCGACGACATGGGCGTCCGTGATGTGGGCGAGCGCCTCCGGGCGGTCCACGGCGAGGATGCGGCCGTCCTCGATGAGTACGGACCCGGGGTCCAGGGCGGTTCGGGTGCCGTCGCAGGGGACGACGATGCCGTTGTGTATCAGGGTGCGGCGGCTCGGCATGGCGAGCGGGCTCCTCACGGGTCGGGAGAAGAAGTCGGTGGGAGGGACGGTGGGGGCGCGTCCACGGAACCGGGACCACGCCCGGAGCGCGGCAGCACGGGGACGCGGGAGGGGTCATGTCCAGAAGCCGGCGTGGACCGCTGTCGCCTCCTCGCGCAGGAAGGGGCCCGCGACGTCCACCGGGCGCTGGCCCCGGGCCAGGACCTCGCGGCACGGCAGGGCCATCGTCGGGTTCTCGGGATTCGCACCGGTGAGGGCGAGGAGTTCGTCCTCACCGAGCGCGTACACGAGGCGGCCGACACCGCTCCAGTAGAGGGCGCCGGAGCACATCGCGCAGGGCTCCGTCGACGTGTAGAGCGTGGCGCGGGCCAGCGTCCCGCGGTCGAAGGCGCGCGTCGCGAGCCGTACGAGGTTCGTCTCCGCGTGTCCGGTCGCGTCCCGCTCGGTGACCACGGTGTTGCGGGCCTCCAGCACCGCCTCCCCGCCGAGGACGAGGAGAGCGCCGAAGGGGTGGTTGCCCGCCGCACGGGCCGCCGCGGCCAGCGCCACCGCCCGGCGCAGGAAGGCTTCGTCCTCGGTCGACGGGATCGGCGTGGTCATGATTCGCTCCTCAGCTTTTCGTGGGCAAGCTCTTCGTGGGCAAGCTCTTCGTGGACAAGCTGCTCATGGACGGGCTGTTCGTGGGCATCGGGATGATGGCCCGTCACGCCGCCGGAGGCGGAGCGACGGCGTGGGGCCAGGAGGGTGTACGCCCCGCCGGCGACCGCGAACCCGGCGAACAGGCCCAAGGGGCCGAGTCCCGGATGTGCGGCGGCCACGGGCCCCGTGAACAGAGACTGGTTCATGAACGGGATCTCGACGGCCAGCGCGAGCAGTACGCACGGCAGGCCCCACCCGAAGGGGCGCCCCGGGGCGTGCCCGTCCGTGGCCAGGGGCCGGCCCCGGCCCCAGTACGCCGCGATCATCACCGCCGCCCACGGCGCGAGCCAGTACCCCGTCATGAGCAGGAAGTCGTTGAGCTGCGAAGCGAAGTCCCCGTGCCCCGCGTACCAGGCGAGCGCCGTGCCGAGGCCGCCGACGACCAGGACCGACGTCCAGCGCGGCAGCCTGAACCCCGCGACGAGCGCCGCCATCGCGCCGGAGTACAGGTCGATGACCGTCGACGCGAGCGTGGACAACAGCAGGCACAGGAGCACGACCGTGCCGAGCGCGTGCGGCAGCAGACCGCTCACCATCCCGCTCGGGCCGGTCAGCGCGCCGCCGGTGCCCAGGGCCGCGCCGAGCGAGCCGATCCACACCCCGGCGACCGCGCTGCCGCCGCCCGCCGCGAGGAACACCCGGCGGGGCGGGCTCGTCGCGGGCAGGTAGCGGCTGTAGTCGGAGGCGTACGCGGACCAGCCGAGGACGCGGGCCGCCGTGACGGCGACGACCAGCAGGAACGCGGCGGCCGAACCGTCGGCCGCGTCCACCGCGGCCTGCGCCTTCGCCTGCCCGAAGCCGTAGACCGACAGCACCGCGAAGACGAGGACCAGGACCACGGCCAGCCCCCGTTCCACGGCGTGGATGAGGCGGTAGCCGACGAGGGCGATACCCGACTGCGCGCAGGCCATCAGGGCGAGCGCCGGGCCGAAGCCCATGCCGGTCAGATCGCGCAGGAGGAAGATGCCGAGGAGCGAGTCGACGACGCACCAGCCGACCCCGTTCACGACGGTGAACGCCGCCGACGGCAGATTGCCGAGTCGGCCGAAGGGGCCCCGAGCCTGGACGAGTTGGAGCATTCCGGTCAGCGGTCCGCGCGTGGAGAAGAGGCCGACCAGCCCGGAGCTGAGCAGCGTCCCGACCAGGATCGCCAGGACGGCGGGGGCGAAGTCCAGCCCGAACACCGAGGTCGACAGGGCACCCACGCTGAGGGTGGCGAACTGCACGTTCGCACCGAACCACAGCGTGAACAAGGACGAGGGACGGCCGTGGCGCAGTCCGGGCGGTACGGGCTCGGCACCCACCCGTTCGAAGGGGAGGGGGTGTGCGGGGTCGGCGCGCATGACGGGCTCCTCACGGAGGACGGCCGGGGAAGGGCCGGCGGAACGGGGCGGGCGGGCATGCGGCTCGACGCGCGGTCCGGGGGTCTCGCGTCGTCCGGTCCGCGTGGAACCCAGTGAACCCCCGGCCCCGCCCCACCGGGACTGCGTGATCCTCCAGAGGGCACAGCCCGTGCCAGGGGGCGGCCCGTAGCATGCTCCGAACCACGTGCACAGCGGCGTGCATGCCTGTAACACGTGCTGCTCCTCGCCGCGGCACGCGGACTGGAAGGAGGCCGCCGGTGCTGCTGACCGAACTGATGGACATGCCGCGGCTCGGGCTGACCCCGGTCGTCGCCCCCGGTGACCGGGCCCGGGAGGTCCGGGGCGTCTGCACCACCGACCTGCCCCATCCCGGCCGCTACCTGGACGGCGGTGAACTCGTCCTCACCAGCACCGTCTGGTACCGCGAGCCGCGCGACGCCGACGTGTTCGTCGCCGCCCTGACCGGGGCCGGCGCCGCCGCGCTCGTCGCGGGCACGGCCGACATCGGTGAACTGCCCGAGGCACTCGTCGAGGCCTGCGTCCGGCACACCCTGCCGCTGTTCACGGTCGGCGACGACGTGTCGTACGCGGCCCTCACCGAGACCGTGCACGCCGCGCTCGACGGAGGGCAGCGCCGCATGCCGTCGGCGGGACTCCACCGCGCTCTGGTGGCGAGTGTGGCGGCCGGTGCGGGTGCCGAAGGGCTCGTCGACGCGTTCGCACGGGCCACCGGGGTGTGGTGCGCCGTCCTGTCGGCCACCGGACGGCTCCGGGCCGGCGGCCTGGCGGAGGTGACGCGTGAACAGCTCGCGCGCGCCCATCACGAGGCGCTCGCCACCGGGGGCTTCCCCGCCGTACGCACACTGCCCGGCGGCGCCGGGATCACCTTCTTCCCGGTCCAGTCACCGGTCGGGCACCGGCCGCCCGCCGGATACCTCGCCGCGTCCGGCGACTTCCGCGACTGGGCGCCCGGCGTGGCCGACGCCGCGTGGGAGGTGGCCGCCCTGCTGGCCCTCGACGGTGCCGCCGGACAGGAGCGCCGCCGCATCGAGGCGCGTCTGCTGCGCGAGGCCCTCGACCTGCTCGCGGCCGGCCGGGAAGAGCCGGCCGAAGCGCGTCTGCGCAGCCTCGGCCTCGACCCCGGCACCCCTCTGAGCGCCCTGTGCGTGAGCACGACCGGCAGCCCGTACGGCGCCGAACTCGCCGCCACCGTGCTGGAGGACGTCGCCGAGCGGCTGCCCGGCTGCTCGGTGCCGGTGCCCGTCGAGGACGGGGCGTACCTGATGCTCGTACCGGCGCAGGAGAGCGAGGAGGAACTCGGGGCGGTCGCCGCGGCCGAGCGGCTGGCACCGCTGCTCTCGGGCGGCCGGGCCGCCCTGGCCACCGGCAGCGCGGCGACCGGCGGGGCCGGGCTGCGCCGCTCCGTCGAGGAGGCGCGGTACGCCCACCGCCTCGCCGGCCTCGGCACCGGCGCCGTACGCACCGCGTCCAGCGCGGACCTCTCCTCGTACCCGCTGCTGCTCGCCGCCGTCCCCGAGAACGTCCGCCGCCTCTACCGCGACCGCCTCATAGGCGTGGTCGAACGCTACGACGCCGAGCACCGCAGCGACCTCGTGGGCACACTGCGCGCGTTCCTCGACGCCTCCGGCTCGTGGCAGCGCTGCGCCGAGCAACTCCATGTCCACGTCAACACGTTGCGGTACCGGCTCCAGCGTGTCGAGCAGCTCACCGGACACAGCCTCGCGACCCTGCACGACCGCGTCGACTTCTGCCTGGCCCTCAGCATCACTTGAGCAGCCGAGGGCCTGCTCCGGCGTTGTCGTCCCGGTGCCCGGGGCCTGCCCGTCGACACGTGACAGGCGGAGACGGCCGCGCCGAACCGACGACCGATGAGGACGAGCTCAAAAACCCGAGCGGGTGCTGATTGCTCCTCCGTCCCAGGCCGCCGATGTCGCGGCGGTGGCGGGCGGGTGACGGACCTGCCTTGGCTGACGCTGATCCAGTGGCATCGCCTGGAGCGTGAAACCCGCACCACGCTCTCCACGACCGACATCCTTGGCGCCATCGAGGACGGGTGGGAGCGACGTTGATCGTCATTGACTGCTTCAGCCTCGTGCACTTCCTCCTTGACCAGGGCAAGACAGGAACCGCGATCCGCGAGCGGGTGAGCCGCACCGACACTCTGGCAGCGCCGGGCCTGCTGGACTACGAGATCACCTCAGCCGTCTTCGGGCTGGCCCGCGGCCGGCGAGGGGGCAAGCCGAAGATCACGGAGAAGGAAGCCCCGAAGGCGATCACCGACTACCAGAGCCTCGCTCTCGACCCGCACGAAGAAGCCCCAGCCGAACCAGGGTGTACAAAATGTGTACGGCCCCCGGGGACGATCTTCCCCGAGGGCCGCGCCATGTGGCCGTTGACCAGCCACTTTCCCGTTGAGCCCCCTGTCGGATTCGAACCGACGACCTACGCTTTACAAGACCGTGAGCGTTCGTGCTGTGTGGTGCCTGGTCGTGCCGCCGAGTGCTGTTTCGCCTGATCAGAGTGCCTGCGGCTGGTTGACGTGTGCCCCGTCGTGTTTCCCCGTCCAAAGGCGTCCGGCCACCGGCTGGCCACCAGGGCGGCCACCAACGACGCCAACAGGAGGCTCGAAGCACGTTGTAGGTCTTCCACAGTCCCACCGGGCAGCCGGTTCCACTCCCTGCGCGCGCCCCTTGAAAAGTACCTGCTTGTGGGCGGTACCAGCGTCGCCAGTACGGCTCGGTTCCAGAATATTTCTTTGGCGGAGCTGACGTTGTTCCGGCGAGACGCGGACGGGCAGGACGTAGAGCTGACCGGTTCGACGGTGGCGCTAGAGGCGAAGCTGCAGCGGCAGGTCGAGGCCGGGCTGGAGCAGATGCTCGGCATCCGGTTCCTGGCCTCGGAGGGCCCGACGGGCCCGTGGCGCCGGGGGCGGATCGACACGCTGGGGGTGGACGAGAACGGCGCCCCGGTGGTGGTGGAGTTCAAGAAGGGCTCCGACAACGAGCTGTTGACTGAACTACTGGCGGAGTTTTCGCAGGTCAGTGGCCTTGTGGCGGAGACGTCGCTGAGTCGGCCATGGAGGCATCTCGAGACCTGGCGAGCCTGTCCATCCCCCTGGTCGGGGAACTGGTGGCCATGGATGATCCGTGGGAGCCCTACCGGCTCATCGACCCGGACAGAGAACCGGTCGAGGGAGCTCGCTCCTTCCTACGGGACCTGCAGGGAGCCGGCCGTTCGGCAGCGACGGCCCGTTCCTACGGGATGGACATGCTGCGCTGGTTCCGCTTCCTTTGGGCTGTCGAGGTGCCGTGGGACCGAGCGAGCCGGATCGAGGCGAGGGACTTCTCCCGCTGGCTTCAGGTCGCCGGGCAGCCGAGACGTCCGCACTGGCGACGCCCGAGCGAAGCGGGCCGGTGGGCCGCAGGGGGCAAGCCGTACGCATCGTCGGTGCGAGCGCACAGCGAGACAGTGCTGCGGAGTTTCTACGACTTCCACCGCGACATTGGCACCGGGCGGGTCCTCAACCCGTTCCCGCTGGACCGAGCACGTCGCGGTCGGCGGGCTCACGCCCATCGCAACCCGATGGACCCGGCCCGTAACGAACGCGCCGGGCTCTACCGGCCGAGAGTGCCCAACAGGGTGCCCCGCAGCGTCCCTGACGAGGAGTTCAACGAGATCTTCGCCCGGCTTCCTTCGCACCGGGACCGGGCCCTGGTTGCCTTCTACGTCTCCACTGGCGCCCGTGCCAGTGAACTGCTCAGCACTTGGCAGGCCGGCGTTGATCCGGGGCGCCAGCTGATCTCGGTGGTTCGCAAGGGCACCGGCGAGGTCCAGGAACTTCCCGCCTCGACCGATGCGTTCGTCTGGCTGCGGCTCTACCAGCTGGAGATGGACGATGCGATCCCGCGCGGGCGGGGTCTCCCGCTGTGGTGGACCCTGCGCTCGCCGTCGAGGCCGTTGACCTACCATGCGGTTCACCGCATGTTCGAACGGGCGAGCTCCAAGGCGGGAACTTCCGCGACGCTGCACGCGCTGCGGCACACTGCCGGCTACCGGATGGCCGAGGACCCCAGCCTCCCTCTCACAGATGTCCAATTCGTCCTTGGTCACGCTCAGTTGACCACGCCGCAGCTTTACCTCACGCCTCGCAAGGAGGCGGTGATCCGGCGCCTACTGGCCCACCACGCCGAGCAGACGCGTCAGGCGGCCGGCCGCGTCGCCCCGCCTCCAGCAGCCGACTACCGGCCGGAAAGTCTCGATGTGCTGTTCGGAGCCGGTGCCCGGTGACCATCACTTCGTTGGCGCGTGCCGGCTCTCGCGCACCGGCCGCTGGATTGGACCCTCAACTCACCCGTTCCATGGCAGCCCAGCAGCGCTTCCCCGCCCGCGCCGTTCCGGACATCTGGCCGGGCACCGAGCGCTCCCGCACTGAGGTGGCCCGGCGGCTGTCCCGTCCGCCGTTCACGCTGGAGAACGTCGGCAGCGAGCTGCACCACAAGCACGGCATCGTCATGGTGCTGGACTGGCTGGAAGACCAGCCGGGACAGACCTGGCAGGAGCGGTGGCGGCCAGCGGCATCGAGCAAGCCGGCTCCGCCTGGCGGCCAGTGATCAAGCAGTGGCTGCACGAGCGCGGTCTCAAGGCAGCCTGGCTCATGCCGGTGGTGGGCCGGGCCCTGACGACAGTGATCAGTGCTGATCTTCTGCGGCCGTCGGTGGACTGGCTGGCCGCGGGGGCCAGTCGCCAAGGGGTTCTGGTTCGCTCCATGGCCCGCAGCCGCGACCCGCGCGGGTTCGAGCGCTTGCGGGAGCTGGGCGCGTCAGTCGAGGACGTACGGTCGGGTGCCGTCAGCGCAGCTCTCTGCCGCAGCGCCCTCATCCTCGCGGCCAAGGGCGGCATGCTGACCGGGATCACCGTCGGCGACGTCCTGGAGCTCTTCGAGGCCCAGGCCACGGTCCTCAAGCGGATGACGGCGGGGACGGAAGTGTTCTACCGGCTGCTGCACCAGCTCGGAGCCCTGGGAGAGCATGCCCCACAGAATCTGCGCGAGGTCCGCAACCGAGGACAGCGGACCCCTGAGGAACTGGTCGACCGCTACGAACTGCGCTGCCGTCCCGTCCGTGACCTGCTGGTGGACTATCTCCGTGAACGCCAGCCCGCTCTGGACTACAACAGCTTGAAGTCTCTCTCCTACCACCTCGGCAAGCGCTTCTGGCAGGACATCGAGCACCATCATCCCGACGCTGACAGTCTCCGTCTTGCCCCGAACGTCATCGGGCAGTGGAAGCAGAGGATGCGCACCAAGGACAAGACCGTTATCGGCCCCGACGGCCGACGCATGAGCACGAAGGTCGAGAGGCTCAACCACCGGGACACGCTCACCCAGGTGCGGGCCTTCTACCTCGATATCGCCCACTGGGCATTGGAAGATCCCGGTCGCTGGGGCTGAGGTTCCCCCGTTGCTCGGGAGGTGCTGATCAGCGGGTCAGGGCGGGTTGGAGGGGTTTCAGGTTCGCTCGTTCGGCCGTTGCCTGCTCGGCGTAGTGCTTCTCCTCGAACTCGATCGGGCTGAGGTAGCCGAGCCGCTTCTGGATGCGCCGGCTGTTGTAGAAACCATCGAAGTACTCGAAGAGCGCGAGGTTCGCCTCGGCCCTGGTGACGAAGACGCGACCGCGGACGCACTCGGTCTTCGTCAGCATCCACAGATTCTCCGCGAGGGCGTTGTCGTAACTGTCGCCGACCGAGTCCATCGAAGCCTCAATTCCCGCCCTCACCAGGCGAGTTGTAAGCTTGATGGACGTATATTGGCAGCCGTGGTCGGCGTGGTGAATGAGCTTGCCGGGCTCGACCTCGCGGGAGGCGAGCGCGTACTCCAGGCTGGACAGGACCAGGTCGGTGTCCGCGCGGGCGGAGGTTTTCCAGGCCACGACCCGGCGGGAGAACGCGTCGCGGATCGCGGACAGCCACAGCGGTCCCTCTGCGGTCGGGATCATCGTCAGATCGGTGACCCACAGACGGTTCGGCCCCTGAGCGGTGAAGTCCCGGTTGACGAGGTCCGGGGCGAGCGCGGCCTTGGGATCCCGGCGCGTGAAACCGCCCCGGCGCGGGCTGAGACCCGCCAGACCGGCCTCGCGCATCAACCGCTCGACGCGCTTGCGGCCCACGTGGACGCCCTCGCGTTTCAGCATGGCGTGCACCCGTGGCGACCGTAGATGCCACCGGACCCGGTATGGATCGCCTTGATCTGCTCGGTGAGCTCGACGTCGCGGCGCCGCCGCTCGCAGGGCTCCTTCTCAGCGCGGCGCCAGCGGTAGTAGGTGGAGGAGGCGATGGAAAGCTCCCGGAGTACGCACTCGACTCCCAGGTGTGGATGCTCGTCGAGGAGCGCGGTCACCTGGGCCGGGTCGGGTCGAGTTGCGCCGCGAAAAACGCCGAGGCCGTCCGCAGCACGTCGTTCGCCCGCTTGAGCTGGGCGTTCTCCTTCCGCAGTGCCACCAGCTCGGCGTGTTCGTCGGTAGTCAGCCGGTCATCACGCTCACCGGCATCCGCCTCGGCCTGCCGGATCCAGCCCCGCAGGGCCTCGGGGTGGACGCCAATGTCGACGGCCAGCTTCTTGATCTGCGGCTTCGGATCCGACGTGCGATACATCCGCACCGCACGCTCACGCAACTCCAGTGAGTATTTTCTGGGGGGCAGCCATGGTCGATGTTCCTCTCATGAAAACCATCTGCCCCTCTGTCATCGACTCCCGCATCCCGGGGGAACCTCAGGTAGATGATTGTCACCATCGCACTGGGTGTTCGAGCGAGCTGAATATCCCGCGCCTCCCTATTCTGTCGCAGCGGACCGGCGACCGGTGGGCCGCTGCCACTGTTGGGTTTGCCGTGTGACCGAGAACGCTACAGCGGGCGCGCTGTCGATCACATTGGTATAGAGGGCGCGGGATTCGGTGGATGCCGTGCGAGTCTTCCTATGTGGCGGGTGGCCAGGGCTGCTGAGCAAGGTGGCGTTGCAGTTCGATGTGCCGGAACTGGTAGACGGTTCCGATCTGCCTTAGCACGCCGCGGTGTTCGTGCGCATCCTGGAGAAACGGCATGAGACGCCAGGGCACTCGGCGGCGTATCGCAAGGTAGGTCCTTGATGCCACGAAGTCTGCCCAAGCTGTATGGAAAGCACCGACCGCCAGACCAATAATTACCCCGCAGCCGACCGTGATTGCCACTTCGGCCGGCGAGGGAACGGCGAATATGGTGAAAGGGGTGATGAGACCGGAGGCGAGACCCCCCATCGGCGCGAACGTAAGGCAGATGCGGCGGTCCAGGGCAAGTAGTGGGGCCGCTCCGACCTCGGTGGTTAGGTCGGAAGGATCTGATCTCATCCCTCGCGCGACTATGTGCAACAACGCAATTATAGGCCCGAGAAAATATCCAACACCACTAAAAATAATCAGGCCAGGCACCCAAAGCAATGCGATCAGCGTGGAGCTGAGCGACCAGCGGATTCGCGCCTTGGGTGCCCCTGTACGCGTCCGTCTGAAGACGGTCAGCAGCGTGATGACAGCCCCTCCGAGGATGAGGTATAGCGTGGACAATTCCTTCCACTGTGGCGTCTCGATGCCTAGCAAGGTTGTCGCGAGAAGGGTAAACGCTATCCAAAGGATGCTCAGAGTGAGGCTGTAGGCGAGCGCGCGGAGGGCCAGGTTCAGACGTGTGCCTGGGGTGCGCCGGATTGCGGGCAGTAGCAGGGACAGGGTGGTGGAGGCGAGTGCGAGGGAGAACCCGATTGCAAAGCCTACCCACGGGGCACCAGTGGACACTGAAATGAATGCAATCCCGATGCCGCCGAGTACACCGTAGATGATGCGTTTGGTGCGGGCGGAGACAGCGTAGTGGAGTTCCCACCAGGCGAGGTTGGGGGTGCCGTCGCGGTGGTTTTCCAGGTGGTGGGCAAGAAAGGTGAGGGTGCGAAGAGCCTGGAGTTTGGTCCAGGGGGACGGGTTGGGGTTGTGAGGGCTGTAGGCGGCGGGGATGTAGGCGTTGAGCAGGTGGGTGTCCAGGGCGGCACGGGTGGGGTAGGCGGCGGTGTCGCAGAGTTCGTCCGGGTGTGGGTAGGGTCCGGGCGTGGCTTGGGGGCGGGGGTTGTAGATGGTGCGGGCCAGGAACAGTCCGAATGGGGTGCTCAATGCTTGCCCGGCAGGGGTGTTGGTGCCCAGGTGGGTGATCACCTGGTTCCAGCGGTTGGCGGCGGAGGCGTGGGGACCGCCTGCGTCGCGGCGGAGGTAGTCGGCGGCGGACTGAGGTGTGAGGGGGAGCAGGTGGATGCCGGCTGCTCCGTTGAGCCGGACCGTTGCGTCGGGCCTGGCCAGGGCTGTGCGATAGGGGGCGGCGCGGCTGGACAGGACCAGGGGCTGTCGGGCGAGCATTGTCCGGTTGAGGGTGTCCAGCGCCACGGTGTGCAGGGCTGGGGGTAGCTCGTCGAAGCCGTCGAGCAGCGGGATAATGCTTCCGGTTGCCAGCAGAGCCTGAGCCAGATCGGCATGACGGGTGCCTAGTGCGGCGGTGATGGTCGGTGCTGGGGCACGCAGGCCGGGGTAACTGCGTCGTAGCTGTTCGGCCAGCCAGGCTTCGAGGGAATCGTGGGTGGGGTCCCAAGAGGCGAGGGAGAACAAGACCGGTACAGGTTCGCCATCCTCCCGGCGCTGGATCAGATCCTGGAGCAGGCGGATGAGCAGCACGGTCTTGCCGGAGCCGGGCTCGCCGAGCACGACCAGCCGACGGGTGGGCACGCGGTGGGCGAAGACCTCGTGGATCTGCACGTAGTGTCCCGCGAGATCGGCCTCGTTCGCAGGCCACCCGGCGGGATCACCGGGCGGGCCGCCGGGCCAGTCACTGGCCAGGCTGGTCAGCCGGGCCCAGGGCTCGGTCAGTGCCGCATCGGCCGTACGCCAGGCGACGGGCAGAGGATACGGGTCGTTCAAGCGCCGGGCCTCGACCTCGTCGTCCCACTGCCGCTTCACCGCGAACGCAAGCTCGTCGGCAAAGATACCCAGCCCCACATCGGCATTCCGGCCCAGCCGGGCATGAATTGTCAGCACCAGAGCCACCAGACCGCTCACCGCGCCGACCACACTAGCCTTCTGATCCGCTTTGTCCCACCCGCCAACGATGCCGCTGATGACCAGCCACACGGCTGCCGCCGCGCACACACCCCACGGCACCACACGCAACCAACGACCCCTGTAACCCATAACGGGCCACTCTGTCGTGACCCACACGTCCCACGGGCGGGAATGGTCGGATTGGCTGGATCGACAGCCTCTGCCTCCCCCAGCAACTGAGTAAGAGGATGTCTCACGTGGTGATTTTCGCCAGCTTCTTGTAGCAGGTCAGCGTGGCGGCGAGGCCGAGGAAGGCGAGGAAGTGGGTGCCCTTTCGCTCGTATCGGACGGTGAGGCAGCGGTAGCCGAAGAGCCAGGCGATGGATCGCTCGATCTTCCAGCGGTGTCGGCCGAGCCGTTCGCCTGATTCGATGCCGGGCCGGGCGATGCGTGGGATCAGTCCTCGTTCGCGCAGCCAGGCGAGGTGCTCGGCGGAGAAGTACGCCTTGTCGGCGCGGATTTCGGGCCCGCCTCGACAGAGTGCACCGACTGCCCGAGACCGCCAGCCTCGCCCCCGGCGTACACCCCGCTGGTGTCACGAGCGGCACGATCGGGAGCGGCGACGTCCCACTCCCCGACACCGCCGCCGAGGCCCGCGCCGTCCGGGGCAACGTCCTGGCCATCGCGCCCACAGCGCTCGTCCCCGCCGCCCCCTGGCCGCACGCGGGCCGGAGGTCCTGGCCCTCGACCACAGCAGGGTCACCCGCATCCCCGGCCCCATGCGCCGCACCCCCCGCCCCTGCCGCGCACCTGACCGGGGCGTCGCTCACCCACGCCCGTCGGCCCTTCGCCGCCGATCCCGAAGGATTCCTGCTTTGTCAATCCCCTGGTTTCGTAGAGACCTCTTCTATGCGGCCTGGCACCTCTGGTCGCTCTTCTTGCGTGCTTCGGTGATGGTCCGTTCGAACTCCTGCGGCGGAAGGCCGCCGGCCGCGCTGTGCCTGCGTCTCGGTTTGTAGAACCCGGTGATCCAGGTGGCGATCTTCAGGCGGGCCTCGGTGTGGGTGGCGAACCGGTGCCGGTGGATGTACTCGACCTTGATCAGCGAGTTGAACGACTCCGCGGCGGCGTTGTCCAGCGCTGACCCCACCCGCCCATGGACTGCACCACGCCCAGGCGGTCACACAGGGTGTTGTACGCCTCTGACGTGTACTCACTTCCTCTGGCGCTGTGAAAGATCGTCCGCGTCCCTCCGGCCGCCGCGTGTCGCGGCCGCCATCTTCAACGACGCGCCGACCAGGGCCGCGTCGTGATGCTCGCCCATGGCATAGCCGAGGCAGCGGCGCGAGAACGCATCCAGGACCGTGGCCAGATAGATCTTGCCCTCGCCGGTCTCGATCTCGGTCATGTCCCCGTACCAGAGCACGTCCGGGGCCACCGCGTCGAAACGGCGATTCACCAGATCAGGAGCGGCCTTCCGCCTGCCCTGCCGGGTCAACGACCGCCGCCTGGGCGGTTTGCGGCCCTGCAGACCGAGCTCGGCCATGAGCTCCGCGACGGTGTTCACCGACACCTTCCAGTTCTCCGCCCACAGGTCCAAAGTGATCCTCGGCGAGCCGTAGGTGCCGCCGGACGCGGTGAAGAAGTGGATGATCCGTTCCTCCAGCCTCGCCCTCCGCACCTCGCGTTTCGTCGGCTCGTCGGGGCGCCGGCGCCACTTGTAGAACACTGCCTCGCTCACCCCGACCACCCGGCAGGACACCCGGTGCGGGACGCCGTGCTCGACCCTCTGGTTACCGATGAAGGCGGCCACCGCCTCCGGAGCGTTCTCCGTCACTTCACCCAGAGGTCCATGCATCGCTTGAAGACATCACGCTCCATCACCAGCTCCCGGATCCACTTGTTCTTCTCGGCCATCTCCCGGCGCAGCCGCTCCAGCTCCGCCCGCTCGGCCTCCCGCACCCGACCACCGGCCCCCACTGCCACTGGCGGCTGTCGGTTGCACGGGCCGGTCCGCGGACGTCGTGCCGTTGCGCCGCCACCGCGACACCCAGCTGTGCAGCGTGCCCGGGTTAATGCCGAGCTCCTCGGCGACGTCCCCGGCCGACCTCCCGGTCTCGACCACGATCCGCACCGCGCCCTCACGGAACTCGGCATCGTACGGCGGCTTCTTCTTCGACCCCATGAATCCCAACTCCCCCTGCAACCACGGGCTCCACGCTACGAGGGGATGGTCACCGAAACGCTCTCCCGAGTCACGAACCATCTCCTCGGGCTGCCCCCTTGCCATCCGCACTAGCGTCAAGCGCTGAGTCGCGTGGGCGCGGGAGGTGAGGCGGCGTGCCGTCGAGTGGGAATGCGCTCGGTGACCGGTTGTCGTAACTCGACAATGGCAAGAGAAGCAGTCGCACGAACGCCGAGGCGCTCCGGGCCACCGGTGCCGCACGCCGCTTGCCCGTTTGGCCACCGCTCGGCCACCGGGGGTCCGGGAGGGGGCGCCGATGAGGGCACGAAAGCAGGGAAGAGGGGCGAAGCAAAAGCAAAGACCCAGGTCGGAGAGGCTCTGACCTGGGCCTGCGCAGAGCCCCCTGTCGGATTCGAACCGACGACCTACGCTTTACAAGAGCGTTGCTCTGGCCAGCTGAGCTAAGGAGGCGTGCTCCGGCAGTGTAACCGGAGCGCGGGGGCGGGTCAGGGGTGTGGGACGGGGATTCGTACGGGCGCGGGGCGTGCGTGTGCCAGCCACCGGAGACCCGGGGGGCGGTCGGTGCAGGGGCGTTCGCGCGGGCCCGCCGCCGCAGGACCAGGGGGGCTGGTCGGCGCAGGGTCCTGCGCGGCCCCCTCGGCCCGAGGTGCGGGCGGGGCGGTCGGGCGGGCGGGCGGCCTTGTTCGCCGGACCCGTTTCACTCGTCGTCGCGCACGGTCACCGCTCGTCCCACACCCGGCGCCGGCCGTCACCCGCAGTCCACCGCCGCGCACCACCGCGTCACCCCGCACCCGGCCGTCACCCCGCCTTGTCCTGTCCGGGCGAAAAGTCGGTGAACATCACATGAGCCGGAGTACTGACAAGTGGAGTTCCCGGGGGTAGCGTCAAGCTCCGGTTCACCCGTGTGGACTACAACCACTCATCTTCCTTTACTCGGATCGTCCGGCACGTTCCTGCCGGTGAAGGGGGCCTCATCATGGCCACTGTGACGTTCGACAAGGCAACTCGTGTGTACCCGGGTTCCGAGAAGCCCGCTGTCGACCAGCTGGAGATCGCGATCGAGGACGGCGAGTTCCTCGTGCTCGTCGGTCCGTCCGGCTGCGGTAAGTCCACCTCCCTGCGCATGCTCGCGGGGCTTGAGGACGTCAACGGCGGAGCGATCCGCATCGGCGAGCGCGATGTGACGCACCTGCCGCCCAAGGACCGGGACATCGCCATGGTGTTCCAGAACTACGCGCTGTACCCGCACATGACGGTCGCCGACAACATGGGCTTCGCCCTGAAGATCGCCGGCGTCAACAAGACGGAGATCCGCGCGAAGGTCGAGGAGGCGGCGAAGATCCTCGACCTCTCCGAGTACCTCGACCGCAAGCCGAAGGCGCTCTCCGGTGGTCAGCGTCAGCGTGTCGCGATGGGCCGTGCCATCGTCCGTGAGCCGCAGGTCTTCCTCATGGACGAGCCGCTGTCGAACCTCGACGCCAAGCTGCGCGTGTCGACGCGTACGCAGATCGCCTCGCTCCAGCGCCGGCTCGGCATCACCACCGTCTACGTCACCCACGACCAGGTCGAGGCCATGACGATGGGCGACCGGGTGGCCGTGCTCAAGGACGGTCTGCTCCAGCAGGTCGACTCCCCGCGCAACATGTACGACAAGCCCGCGAACCTGTTCGTGGCCGGCTTCATCGGCTCCCCCGCGATGAACCTCATCGAGGTGCCGATCACCGACGGTGGCGTGAAGTTCGGCAACTCGATCGTCCCGGTCAACCGCGACGCTCTCAAGGCCGCCGCCGACAAGGGCGACAAGACCGTGACCGTCGGTGTGCGCCCCGAGCACTTCGACATCGCCGAGCAGGCGAGCGCCGCCGACAAGGCCGCCCTGTCGAAGGACGCCCCGGCCGGTCTGCCGATCACCGTGAACGTCGTCGAGGAGACCGGCGCCGACGCCTTCATCTTCGGCACCGTCCAGGTCGGCGGCGAGACCAAGGACCTGGTCATCCGCGGCAACAGCCGTGCCGTCCCGGAGAAGGGCGCCGTGCTCCACGTCGTCCCGCGTCCCGGCGAGTCGCACGTGTTCGCCACCTCCACCGGCGAGCGCCTCAGCGACTGACGACCGTCCGCCGACGGCTGTCGGCGAACGCAGCACCCCGGCCCCGTCCTCCCCGCGTCAGCGGTGGGGGCGGGGCCTCGGCGTGCGCGGCCCCTTCTCCGACCCCGGCCCCAAGGCGTCCGCGGCCCACCGGGTCACGGGCTGCCGCCGCGCCCCCCGGTTTTCCTCCCCCACCCCCGGGGGAAGGCCCGCCGCCTCCCCGGAAAGCCCGCCACGCTAAGGGAATTGACGGTTCCGGTTCCGCCGCCCCACCCTTCGACGTCAACTTCCGTACAGCGAGGGCGCAGCGAAACGTCACTCGGGAGAGTGACTAAATGTCGCCATGCCATCACTGCCCGCTACGCTCTCACGCGTGAACCACACCGCTCGCCGTATCGGCCGTTCCCTCGCCCTCGTCCTGCCCGTCGTCCTGGTGCTCTCCGGGACCCTCGCCGTGACCCGGGTCAGCTGGACCACGACGCCCGTCGAGTCCTCCGCGCTGACCGCCTCCGCCACCGACATCTCGGCCCCCGCCCGCAGCCGCACCCCGCAGGACCGGCTGCGCGACCGGCTGCTGGCCGAGCTGAAGGAGAAGGACCCGGGCATCGCGCTGACCCACCTCCAGCAGGAGATCCACGAGCGTCCCTCGCTCGCCGGGCACTGCGTGTCCATCGCCCGTTCCCTCGGTGAGGCCGCCGTCCGCGCCTACGGCCCCTCGCGCGCCCAGTCCTTCTCCCGTCCCGTGTGCGACACCGCGTACGCGACGGGGGTGGCCGCCCATCAGAGCTGACCCGGTACGGACACCCCGCCGTTCACGCCCGGGCGCCCCGTGGTGCCGCGTAAAGTTCCGCCATGAACGGCGAATCGAACACCCGCCCAGAGCCGGCCGCCCCCACCGGCCGGACTCCGGGCCTTCCGCGCCAGGCGGTGATCCTGGCCGGCGGCCAGGGCTCGCGGCTGCGGCCCTACACGGACGACCGTCCCAAGCCGATGGTCGAGATCCCCGGGACCGGGGTGCCGATCATCGGCCACCAGCTCGACTGGCTCGCCCATGAGGGCGTCACGGACGCCGTCGTGTCCTGCGGGCATCTCGCGGACGTCCTCCAGGACTGGCTGGACCACACCGAACTCCCCCTGCGGGTACGGACGGTAGTCGAGAAGGAGCCCCTCGGCCGGGGCGGCGGGCTGAAGTACGCCGCGGCCCGGCTGCCGCATCCCGACGAACCCTGGTACGCCACCAACGGGGACATCTGGACCAGGTTCCCGCTGCGTTCCATGGCCGCCTTCCACGCGGAGCGCGCCGCGACCGCGACGCTCGCACTGGCCCGGCCCCGCATCCCCTGGGGCGCCGTCGAGACCGACGCCTTCGGCCACATCACCGACTTCATCGAGGCGCCCCCGTCGCCGTATCTGATCAACGCCGGGGTGTACGTCCTCGCCCCCGAGTTCGCCGGTCTGCTGCCCGGCCGGGGCGACCACGAGCGGACGACCTTCCCGCACCTCGCGCGCGAGCGCAGGCTCGCCGGCTACCCCCTCCCGCAGGGCGCCTACTGGCGGGCCATCGACACCGCCAAGGACCTCAAGGAAGCCGCCAGGGAGCTGGCCGGCGACCGGCGTTAGACCCCCGCCCGCCGGTACCGGGTCTCGCCGGTCACCGGGCCTCCCCCGGCAGATCCGTGCCCTCCGCGCCCTCCGCACCGCGTACGAGACCGCACGCGGGAGCGCGTACGAGACCGCATACGGAGCGGGGCCCCGCCATCCACCCGGCAGGGCCCCGCTCTCGTACCGCGTCCGGTGTCGCGAACGGTCCACGCGGCCCGTCGCGTCCGTCCAGGATCAGCCGAACAGGCCGCCCAGGGAGCCGCCTTCGGGCTCCGGTTCGGAACCGCCGCCGCCCGAGCCGCCGCCCGAGCCGCCCTCGGCGGGGGCGCCGCCGCCCGTCGTACCGCCCCCGGAGGACGTGGGGCCGCCCCCGCCGGAGGAGGACGGGGCCTGCTGCTGCGGGGCCTGCTGCTGGGGCGGGGGCGCCTGCTGCGCGCCACCGCTGCCCGGGGTCGAACTGCCCTGGGTCTCGCTCGGCTGCTGCTGGGCCGTGCCCGAGCCCGGGGAGGTGGCCGCCCCGGTCGCCGCCTCCGGCTGTGCCGGGGAGTCGCTGCTGCGCGAGGGCTGCGGGGCGGGGCTACCGCCCTGCTGGCCCTGCGTGGGCGTGCCCGACGTGCTGGGGCTCGTGCTGCTCTTGGGGGCCCGCTTCTTGCCGGGCTCCTTCGGCAGCGGGGCGCCGGGCAGTTCGTTGCGCGGGGTCTGCCCGGGGCCGGTGACCCGGTCGGAGTCGCGGACGGCGCTGCCGAGCAGTGAGCCGACGAGCAGGGTGCAGCCCACGATGACGGTCGCGGCGAGTGTGCCGCGCCGCAGGACACGGCGGCGCAGCGCGGCGAGCGTGACGCGCGGGCCGAGCCGGCGCCAGGCCTCGCTCGCGAGCCGGCCGTCCACCGAGTACACGGGGGCACCCGCGATAACGAGCGGGCTCCACGCGGCGAGGTAGATGAAGTCGGGTGCGTCGTAGGCGGGGACGGTCTTCCAGCTGACCGTCACGAGCAGCGCCGCCGACAGCAGCGCGCCGAGGCTCGCGGCGACCCGCTGCCACAGGCCGAACACCGTCAGGACGCCCGCGATGACCTGGAGGAAGGCGATGGTCAGCCCGGCGCCCACCGGGTGCTGGAGCGCGAAGTCGCGCATCGGCTCGGCGAGCGCCCACGGGTGCAGGGAGTTGAGCCACTTGACCATGGAGCCGCGCTCGCCGCCGTCGAAGTACACGGGGTCGCACAGCTTGCCCATCCCGGCGTACACCGAGATGAGGCCGAGGAAGACGCGCAGCGGGAGCAGGACCACGCCGAGGTTCATACGGCGGCCCGGGTAGTACGCGTGGCGCACCGCCGACTCGGACTTGCGGGTCGCGGCCCCGCCCCGGTTGGGGAGCGGCTCGACGCGGCGCAGTTCGCGGGTGCTGTCGTCGAGGGCGACGGCGTCCTCGTGGTCCACGTGCGGGCGGCCGGGCTCCTCGCCGGGCCCGCCGCCGTACCCGCTCTCCTCGTAGGCGCTGCCGTAGCTGCGCATGTGCGGGAGGAGGGAGGTGCGGGCGGGCGCCTCGACGGTGCCGGTGGCGGCGGAGCGGGACTCGGCGGGGCTCTGGGGCCCCAGGAGGTCCTTGGGGCGTCCGAAGGGCTGGGTGTCCTCGGTGTCGAGCACCGGGGCGGCCTGCGCCGGGACGCCGTCCTCGTAGCCGGAACCGGCCGTCTCCGGGTGGCGCACGCCCGTCGTGCGCACCGCCTGGAGCAGCCCGGTCGCGGCCGTGTCGCCGGGGGCGGAGCGGCCACTCCAGACCACCGGGGCGCGGCGGCGGGCGACCCCGCTGCCGGCCCCGCCGACGACGGGCGCGCGGCGGGCCTCGCCCGGCGCCGCGCCCGCGGGACGGCGGGCGGCGACGCGGGCGGAGCGGGGCTGCGCGGTGGAGGGGAGCTGCACGCGGAAACTCGCGTGCGAGACGATCACCTGCGCCGGGTCGCTGGCCACCTTGACCATGGCCAGCGGTGGGGGCTCGTCGAATCCCGTCGAGGTTCCCCCGGTGGGATTGCGGGGTGTTCTTGTGTCCACACTCATCTAACCGAGTGATGGGTGCTTTGGACACTGCCTTGACGCGGACGATCTGTCCGGGCCGCGTCAAGATCTTCCCAACCCGTACGGCGACAGCCCGGTAGCCTCCCAACCCGTACGGCCACGGCCCCCGTTGCCGCGCTTCCCGCGCTCCCGGGGGCCGTACGGATCAGGCGCGGCGGCGGGCCGCCTCGTACAGCACGATCCCGGCGGCGACCCCGGCGTTGAGGGACTCGGCGCCACCCGGCATCGGGATGGACACGCGGTAGTCGCAGGTCTCGCCGACGAGCCGGGACAGCCCCTTGCCCTCGCTGCCGACCACGATGACGACCGGGCCGTCGAGCGCGGCCAGTTCGCCGACGGTGGTGTCACCGTCGGCGGCGAGGCCGACGACCGCGATCCCGGCCTTCTTGTACGCCTCCAGGGCGCGGGTCAGGTTGGTGACGCGGGCCACGGGGGTGCGCGCGGCGGCGCCCGCCGAGGACTTCCAGGCCCCCGCGGTCATCCCGGCGGCGCGCCGCTCGGGGACGATCACGCCGTGGCCGCCGAACGCGGAGACGGAGCGGACGACGGCGCCGAGGTTGCGCGGGTCGGTCACGCCGTCGAGGGCGACGACGAGCGGGTCGCGGCCCTCGTCGTACGCGGCGGCGGCGAGGTCCTCGGGGTGCGCGTACTCGTAGGGCGGGACCTGGAGGACGAGGCCCTGGTGGTTGAGCCCGTTGGTCATGCGGTCCAGCTCGGGGCGCGGGGCCTCCATGAGGTGGATGCCGCCGCGGTCGGCGGCGAGCTTGAGGGCGTCGCGCACCCGCTCGTCGTTGTCGATGAACTGCTGGACGTAGAGCGCCGTCGCGGGCACCCCGTCGCGCAGCGCCTCGAAGACGGGGTTGCGGCCGACGACCAGTTCGGAGGTGGAGCGGTTGCCCCGGCCCTTCGTGGCGCGGGAGCGCGCCTGTGCCTGCTTGGCCTTGGCGTTGGCGAGGCGGTTCTTGACGTGTCCCTTGCGTGCTTCGGCGGGCGGCGTGGGGCCCTTGCCTTCGAGGCCGCGGCGCCGTTGGCCACCGCTGCCGACCTGCGCGCCCTTCTTGCCGGACATGCGTCGGTTGTTCGCGGCCATGATCTACCTGTTTCTGGAAAGTCCGGGTTACTGAGAAGTCTGGAGTGTGCGGGGAGGGAGCCGGTCGTACGGCCGGTCGTGCGTGCGGGCGGGCCCGGGAGACCGCGGGCGTCACTTACGAGCGTACGGAAGTGTGCGGGCGACCGCGCCGGTACGGGTGGCCGCGGGGCGGCCGGGCCCGTACCGGTGCGGTTCAGCGTGGTCCGAGGGTCCAGCGGGGGCCGGCCGGGGAGTCCTCGATGACGAGGCCGGACTGGCCGAGCTGGTCGCGGATGGCGTCCGCGGCGGGCCAGTCCTTGCGGGCGCGGGCGGCCTCGCGCTGGTCGAGGACGAGCCGGACGAGGGTGTCGACGACGCCGTGCAGGTCCTCGGCGCGTTCGCCGCCCTCGCCGGTCCACCGCGCGTCCAGCGGGTCGAGGCCGAGCACCCCGAGCATGGCGCGCACCTCGGCGAGCCGGGCGACGGCGGCCTCCTTGTCGTCGGCGGCGAGCGCGCTGTTGCCCTGGCGGACGGTGGTGTGCACGATCGCGAGGGCCTGCGGGACGCCGAGGTCGTCGTCCATGGCCTCGGCGAAGGCGGGCGGGACCTCCTCGGCGGGGGCGACCTCGCCGCCCGCGAGTTCGCCGACGCGCTGCACGAAGCCCTCGATCCGGGCGAAGGCGGACTCCGCGTCGCGCAGCGCCTCCTCGGAGTACTCGATGGTCGAGCGGTAGTGCGGGGTGCCGAGGTAGTAGCGCAGCACGATGGGCCGCCACTGCTTGACCATCTCGCTCACGAGGACGGAGTTGCCGAGCGACTTGGACATCTTCTCGCCGCTCATGGTGACCCAGGAGTTGTGCACCCAGTAGCGGGCGAACTCGTCTCCGTACGCGACGGCCTGGGCGATCTCGTTCTCGTGGTGCGGGAAGATCAGGTCGATCCCGCCGCCGTGGATGTCGAAGACCTGGCCCAGGTACTTGTGGGCCATCGCGGAGCACTCCAGGTGCCAGCCGGGACGGCCGCGCCCCCAGGGCGTCTCCCAGCTCGGCTCGCCGGGCTTGGCCGCCTTCCACATCGCGAAGTCGCGCGGGTCCCGCTTGCCGGTCTCGCCCTCGCCGGAGGGCTGGCGCAGATCGTCGAGGCTCTGGTTGGACAGCGACAGGTACGCGGGGAAGGAGCGCACGTCGAAGTACACGTTGCCGTCCGCCTCGTAGGCGTGACCGCGCGCGATGAGGGTGCGCATCATCTCGACCATCTCGGTGACGTGGCCGGTGGCTCGCGGTTCGTAGCTTGGCGGGAGGCAGCCGAGGGCGGCGTAGCCGTCGTTGAAGGCGCGCTCGTTCTCGTAGCCGATGGCCCACCAGGGGCGGCTCTGCTCGGCGGACTTGGCGATGATCTTGTCGTCGATGTCCGTGACGTTGCGGATGAACGTGACCTCGTAGCCGCGGTAGGCGAACCAGCGGCGCATGATGTCGAAGTTGAGGCCCGAGCGGATGTGCCCGATGTGCGGTGCGGCCTGCACGGTGGCGCCACACAGGTAGATCGAGACGCAGCCCGGCACGAGGGGGCTGAAATCACGGATCTGCCGGGCGCTGGTGTCGTACAGGCGAATAGTCACCCCTCCAGGGTAGACGGAGCCGCGCACTGCCTGTACCTCAACGGTGCGCTTCGGTGCGCACCGGGGCCGGGAGGTGTCCGGAGGGCGACGCGGGAGGGGCGGCGGGACCGTCCACGAGGCGGTGCGCACGGGTGTGGGTCGCGGCCCCGGCGCACCAGCGCGGTCGGCCGCGGACCGAACCCGGCCGACCGCCGCCCCACCGTCCCGCCGTCCCGCCGTCCTGATGTCCACAGGGTGCGGGGACGGCTACCGCGCCCAGACGACCGCCGTGGCGAGCGCCGCCAGTCCTTCGCCCCGGCCGGTGAGCCCCAGCCCGTCGGTCGTCGTGCCGGAGACCGACACCTCGGCCCCGGCGGCGGCGGACAGCGCCGCCTGCGCCTCGGCCCGGCGTCTGCCGATCTTGGGGCGGACCCCGATGACCTGCACCGCGATGTTGCCGATCTCGAAGCCCTCGGCCCGTACGAGGCGGGCCGCCTCGGCGAGGAGGGTGGCCCCGGCCGCCCCGGCCCACTCGGGCCGCGAGGTGCCGAAGTGCGCGCCGAGGTCGCCGATCCCGGCGGCGGAGAACAGCGCGTCGCACGCGGCGTGCGCGGCGACGTCGCCGTCGGAGTGCCCGGCCAGTCCGTATCCCCCGGAGGCGGCCTCGTCCCACAGCAGGCCCGCGCACCACAGTTCGCGGCCCGCCTCGAAGGCGTGCACGTCGGTGCCGATGCCGACCTTCGGCAGCCGGAACTCAGTAGCCATCGTTGGCCCTCCTGCGGGCGAGTACGGCCTCGGCGAGGACGAGGTCCAGGGGGCGGGTCACCTTGAACGCCTCGGCGTGGCCGGGGACGACGACGACGGGCAGCCCGAGCGTCTCGCACATCCCGGCGTCGTCGGTCGCGCCCTCGCCGTCGACGGGGACGGTCTCGTGGGCGCGGACGAGCGCGGCGCGGTCGAAGCCCTGCGGGGTCTGCACGGCGCGCAGCCGGGCGCGCGCGGGCGTCGCGACGACGGGCTCGGGGCCGCCCGCCGGGTCCGGCTCGACCTCCTTGACGGTGTCGGCCAGCGGCAGGGCGGGGACGACGGCGGGGGCGCCCGCGCGCACCGCCTCCACCACCGCGTCCACCGTGTCGACGGGCACGAGGGGGCGGGCCGCGTCGTGCACGAGCACGGTCGTGACGTCCTCGGGGAGCGCGGCCAGCCCGAGCCGTACGGACTCCTGCCGGGTCTCGCCGCCGGGGACCACGCGGAAGTCGGTGCGCTCGGGCAGGGCGTAGTCGGACAGCAGCGCGCCCACCTCGGCGACCCCCTCGGGCGGGGCGACGACGATCACGAGGCTCACGGCCCGCGAGTTGGCCATCGCCCGCACGGCGTGCACCAGCATCGGGGTGCCGCTGAGCGCGCGCAGCGCCTTGGGCGCCCCGGGGCCGAGCCTGACCCCGCGCCCGGCGGCGGGGATCACGGCGGCGGTACGGACGGGGACCGTCGGGGGCGTCTGGGCCAGGGGGCCGGGCGTCGGACGGGTTTCGGCAGACATCGCTTCCGTTCAGGTTTGTACGCTCGGGCCGGGTGGGTAGGCCCACAGCGTGCCGGGCGATGCGCCCAGACCGGACCCTTCCGTGACTTTCCGGTCGAGCCACTGCCCGGGCACGTGGACTTCTACGGCACCAGCGTGCCGTATCTCACGCAGGACGAGCGGGCCGGGGCCCGCCGGGGGGCCGGATGAGAGCGTGACGCGAAGCGGGCACGGTGCGCCGGGGCGGTGCCTGACGCAGACATGCCGCAGTGCCCGGCGACTCTCAGGTCATCGGGCACCACGGCACAGGTGATTCAGCCGCTGGATCAGGAGGCGAGTACCTCGTCGAGCAGCGCTTCGGCCTTGTCCTCGTTGGTGTTCTCGGCGAGGGCCAGCTCGCTCACCAGGATCTGGCGAGCCTTCGCGAGCATTCGCTTCTCACCTGCGGAGAGACCGCGTTCGCGCTCCCGGCGCCACAGGTCGCGCACTACCTCCGCGACCTTGATGACGTCACCGGAGGCGAGCTTCTCAAGATTCGCCTTGTAACGACGCGACCAGTTCGTGGGCTCCTCGGCATAAGGCGCGCGCAGCACCTCGAAGACCCGGTCCAGTCCATCCTGACCGACCACATCACGCACACCCACGAACTCCGCATTGTCCGCAGGCACACGCACTGTCAAGTCGCCCTGGGCGACCTTGAGCACCAAGTAGGTCTTGTCCACGCCTTTGATCTGGCGAGTTTCGATTGCCTCGATCAGCGCGGCCCCGTGATGGGGATAGACCACGGTGTCGCCAACCTTGAACGTCATGTGACAGGTACCCCTTCCGTGGCTATCCAGGGTAACACGAGAACTGCGTCTTCTGAATGGCGTTTTCGCAGGTCAGGGCATATCTCGGGGCTTGACAACAACGGCGCGAACGTGCTGCGAAAGGCTTCCGGGAGCGGGTATTCGCAGGTCGGAGCCGCTGTCCGGCAGATGCGAAACGCGTAACTTTCACGCATCGAGGGGGCCGGTCAAGGCGTCATATGTCCCGGTTTGTCCACCCGGGAGAACGCGATTTTCGCTACTCCGTTCGCGTGGCGGAACTCCGTACGAGCGAATCCGGAATTCGCCCTGCGGCCGGAAGGCGATCATCCGGTGTGGCGTGAAACTCTCCACTCCCGCCCGCTTCCCGCGAGGCACGGACGCGGCCCCGGCCGGATGTCCGTGATCACCTTCGCGTTGATCAATTCCCATTAGTCGCGCAGGTCACTTAGCCCCCACGAACCACTTATGCGCTGCTTAAGTCGCCGGATACGCCGGATTGCGGGGTCCCGCGCGCACCGGCCGCCCCTCTCCCGTCCTCCGCCGTCCTCCGCGCCGGGCCGGCTTTCCGGGCGGTGGTGGTGCCGTGGGCGGAAAGCGGCGGGGCCGCGGTGCGGGCCCGCCGTGCTTCCGGTGCTTCCGGTGCGGTTGCCCCGGTCGCTTGGGGCGGGTCGGGTGCGGTGCGCGCAGGACGGCTCGGTAACCTGAGCGCGCTGACACACCCTTAGGGCGGCTTTACGTCGTCCGCCCCCGTACCGCCCCGTACCGCCCTTCCGTAGAACCCGTACCGCCCTCGTTCAAGGAGTAGCAGCCGCCGTGAGCAGCAGCCTTCGACGCGGCGCCCTCGCCGCCTCCGCCCTCGCGTTCTCGATCGCCACGCTCGCCGCCTGCGGCGCCGGTAACAACGCCCAGACGCTGGAAGTGAAGCCGGACAACGCCGCCGCCACGGTCGGCCAGGTGAAGATCCAGAACGCCACGGTCGTCACCCAGCCCAAGCGCGACGCGACCGGCCCCGCCGTGGTCACCGGGACCGTCTTCAACAACGGCCCCAAGGACCAGACCCTGGAATCCGTCACCGTGAACGGGGAGCGGGCCGAGCTGAAGTCCGGCAAGGGCGGCTCGACCGTCACCGTCCCGGCCGGCGGCAGCGTGCTGCTGGGCGGCAAGGGCAACGCCTCCGCCGTCCTGCCCAGCGGCCGGGAGTCCGTGCGCGACGGCGCGACGCAGCTGGTCAACTTCACGCTCAGCGAGACCGGCAACGTCCGGATCCCCGCGTACGTCGTCCCGGCGACGAGCTACTTCAAGGGCTGGGGCCCGACCGAGGCGCCCTCGCCCGCCGCGAGCGCCGCGGACTCGGCCTCGCCGAACGGTTCGGCCTCGCCCTCCTCGTCCGCCTCCGGCGAGCCCGGCACGGACACCGGGCAGCCCTCGGAGTCCGCGGGGACCCCCTCGGACACGGCGTCCGCGAACGTCGGCTGAGCCGGCCCCGCAGCGGTACGCGGGAGGGGCGGGACCACGTGGTCCCGCCCCTCCCGCGTGCTCACGCGTCGTACGGGCCGGTCTACGGCTCGAACTTGTAGCCGAGGCCGCGCACCGTCACCAGGTAGCGCGGGGCCCCCGGGTCGGGCTCGATCTTGGCGCGCAGCCGCTTGACGTGCACGTCGAGGGTCTTGGTGTCACCGACGTAGTCGGCTCCCCAGACCCGGTCGATGAGCTGCATACGGGTCAGGACCCGGCCCGCGTTGCGCAGCAGCATCTCCAGCAGGTCGAACTCCTTGAGCGGCAGGTCGACCTTGCCGCCGCCGACGGTGACGACGTGCCGGTCGACGTCCATGCGGACGGGCCCGGCCTCCAGGGCGACGGGGCTGACCTCCTCGGGCTCCCCGCGCCGGCGCAGGACGGCCCGGATGCGGGCGACCAGCTCCCGCGAGGAGAAGGGCTTCGTGACGTAGTCGTCGGCTCCTATCTCCAGGCCGACGACCTTGTCGATCTCGCTGTCCTTGGCGGTCACCATGATGACGGGCACGTTGGAGCGCCCGCGCAGCTGGCGGCAGACCTCGGTCCCGGGCAGGCCCGGCAGCATCAGGTCGAGCAGGACGAGGTCGGCTCCGTTGCGTTCGAACTCGTCGAGTCCGTCGGGCCCGGTGGCGGCGATCGCCACCTCGAAGCCCTCCTTGCGGAGCATGTAGGACAGGGCGTCGCTGAAGGATTCCTCGTCCTCGACGACGAGCACTCGGGTCACGGAAGGACCTCCGGGGCGGGAAGGGGTTCGTACGAGGTGGACTCGTCGGACGGACCGGTGATGGGGGGCGCGGGGGTACGGGACGCGCCCGTCGCGCGGGACCGCGCGGTGAAAGGTGAGGTCGTACGGGAAGCGGCCGGGCTCGCGCCGGAGGGGCCGCCAGGGCCCTGGTGGCGCGGGGCGCGGTGGGAGGTGGCGCCCGCGGCCGGTTCGTCCCCGGCCTCACCCTCGTACGGGTGGCTGGCCGAGGAGCGGTCACGGGCCGGGGCCGAGGCCTCCGGGAGACGCAGGGTGAAGGTGGAGCCCTGGCCCTCGGAGCTCCACACGGTGACCTCGCCGCCGTGCGAGGCGGCGACGTGCTTGACGATGGCGAGGCCGATACCGGTGCCGCCGGTCGCGCGCGAGCGGGCCGGGTCGACGCGGTAGAAGCGTTCGAAGACGCGGTCGCGGTCCTTCTCGGAGATGCCGATGCCCTGGTCGGTGACCGACACCTCGACGAGCGGCCCCGAGCCGCCTCCGGCCGGGACGCGGCGGGCGGCGATGCCGACGCGGGTGCGGACCGGGCTGTAGTTGACGGCGTTCTCGACGAGGTTGCCGAGGGCGGCGGCGAGCTGTCCGCGGTTGCCCCACACGTACAGGCCCTCGGTGCCGCCGGCCGCGATCGTGATGTTCTTGCTGCCCGCCGTCTGCCGGCAGCGGTCGGTGGCCTCGGCGACGAGGTCCTGCACGCGGACGGACTCGGCGTCCTCCAGCGGGTCGTCGTTCTGGACGCGCGAGAGGTCGATGAGTTCCTGGACGAGGCTCGTGAGCCGGGCCGCCTCTATCTGCATGCGGCCCGCGAAGCGCTCGACGGCCTCCGGGTCGTCGGAGGCTCCCGCCACCGCCTCGGACAGCAGGGACAGCGCGCCGACCGGGGTCTTCAGTTCGTGGCTGACGTTGACGACGAAGTCACGCCGTACGGCTTCGATGCGGCGGGCCTCGGTCAGGTCCTCGACCAGGAGGAGCACGAGCCGGGAGCCGAGCGGGGCGACGCGCGCCGAGACGGCCAGGGCCTCGCCGCGGCCGGTGCCCCGGCGCGGGAGGTCCAGTTCGATCTGCCGTATCTCGCCGTCGCGCCGGGTGTCGCGGGCCAGCCTCAGCATCGGTTCGACGGCGAGCCGGCCGCCGCGCACCAGGCCGAGGGCGTAGGCCGCCGAGGAGGCCTTGACCACGGTGTCCTCCTCGTCGAGGACGACGGCGGAGGAGCTGAGCACGGACAGCACGGTGTCCACCCCGGGGGGCAGGACCGCCTCGGTGTGCAGAGAGGTACGGGTCCTGCTGGGTCTCTTCTGCTCCCGCTCACTCCAGCGGAAGGCCAGGGCGCCCACGGCGCCGGTGCTGAGACCGGCGAGCGCGGCCGCTGCGGCCACCGCCGCGTTCACGTCCATGTCCCCAGGGTAGGCGGACGGCGGGCCCGGCTCCCAGCCGTTCGGGTGCCGACTCGAACACTCGTCGCCCAGAGTTCACCGTGACGACGGTGCCGGTTCACTTCCGTGGCCGGAGCCCGTCGCCCGCACCGCCGAACGTGGCAGCGTGGGGCACGACGTACCGGCCCCCGGCCCGACGGGAGGGCGGCCACCGTGCCGGCCCGGCCGCTCTCAAGCCCTGGAGAAGGAACCGCTATGCGCGACGCGTACCACGAGGAACTGGACTCGATCGGCGACGACCTGGTCGAGATGGCCCGGCTGGTCGGCTCGGCGATCGGACGGGCCACGACCTCGATACTCGACGCCGACCTCAAGCTGGCGGAGAGCGTCATCGCCGCCGACCAGAAGGTCGACGACCTCCAGCACGACCTGGAGGCGAAGGCCATCGCCCTGCTCGCCCGGCAGCAGCCGGTCGCCACCGATCTGCGGGTCGTGGTGACGAGCCTGCGCATGAGCGCCGACCTGGAGCGTTCCGGAGACCTCGCCCAGCACGTCGCGAAGCAGGCGCGGCTGCGCTTCCCGGCCTCGCCGGTGCCCCGGGACCTCCAGGCGACGCTCCTGGAGATGGGGCAGCTCGCCCAGCGCCTCATGGCGAAGGCCGCCGAGGTCATCATCACGAAGGACATCGACCTGGCGCTCCAGCTGGAGCAGGACGACGACGAGATGGACCTCCTGCACCGCGCGCTCTTCCAGCACCTCATGGACGACCGCTGGCAGCACGGCGTGGAGACCGCCGTGGACGTGACCCTGCTCGGCCGCTACTACGAGCGTTTCGCGGACCACGCGGTGTCGGTCGCCAAGCGCGTCGTGTACCTGGTCACGGGCGAGCACGCGGACGAGATCCAGGCCGCGAGCCCGGTCGACGGCGGCTGAGCGCGTCCCGCCCCCGCCGAAGGCCCTGGGGCGGGGCGCCCGGCCGGGGGCGTGGGCGGGCCGGGGCGGGACCGGCTCACTCCTGTGCGCCGTTGATGCGCCCGGCGGGCGGGCGGTGCAATGGGGTGGGCCGTACGACATCGCCTGATCGCCTGCCCGCGCGCCCTCAGCGGCGCCCGAAGAGGAGGGAACCCCATGGCCGAGTCCCCGACCCCCGCCCCCACCACCGAGCCGCCCACCCACTCCCCCGAACTGCCCGCCCTGGCCCTGCTGGGCGCGTGCGGCTGCGGTTCGGGCTGCGGCTGCGGCTGTCAGTCGGGCTCGCCCTGCCAGTGCGGCGGCTGCTCGGGCTGACCCCGGGTTCAGGCCGTCTCCGTCGCGTACGGCGGTGCCCCGCGGGAACGGTTCGCCCCTTCGCCGGGTGTCCGCCGCGCGGCACCGCCGTACGCGCGCTGCCGTCCGCACCGGCCGACGGTGTTCAGAGCGGGGGTGACGGGCCTCACGCCCGCCCCGTGCCCGGCCCCGCCCCCCGTCGGCGAAAATGGATGCATTACCCATCGATGAGTGATCGACCGGGAGCCGGAATCGGGAGACCGGAGCGTCCATTGCCCCACATCACCGTCGACTACAGCGCACGCCTGGCCGACACCTTCGACCGCCTGGCCTTCGCGAAGGAACTCCAGCCACTGGTCGTCGAGACGACCGACTCGGCCGGCGTGTGCAAGGTGTTCTTCCGCCCCGCCGCCGAGACCTACGTGGCCGGCACGGAGGAGGCGGTGTTCGCCCACGTCGACGTCGGCCTCCTCCCCGGCCGCCCGGCCCCCCTCAAGTCCCGCCTCGCGGAAGCACTCCTGCACCTCCTGCACACCCACATCCCACCCCGCCCCGACGCCCTCCCCGTCCTGTCCGTGGAGGTGAGGGACCTGTCCCCGTCGTACCGGCTCACGGGAGAGGGGCTGCGGGGCGCGGGGACGGGTGGGCACGAAAGCGACCGCGGATAGCGGCACCGCACTCGGCGACGGACAAGCACCGTGCCTGGCAGGTGAGTTCGGCGGGACGATGCCACCGGGCGCGGGAGGTGCGCATGTCGGCCGCTCTGAGCGGAAGTTGGTGGTCGGCCGTGCGGCGCACGGTCCTCACGAGACATCACGGCTGCCGATGTGTACCGCATGTTTGACTGGCCCGTATGTCATCGACTCTTGGTGTACCCCGCCCCGATCAGGCCGCCTACATGCTGCGGGCCGCCGCCGGCGATGCCGGCCGTGCGTACAAGCAGCAGTTGCTCGACCTGCTGGACATCCAAGCGGGCCAGACCGCCCTGGACGTGGGGTGCGGCCCCGGCACCGACCTGCCGGCGCTGGCGGAACGCGTCGGAGACGGCCCACTTCTCGTATAGCTGCCGCCAAGGCGAGTAACACTGAGTAACTACACGGGGCTGCGGTCGCGCTGCTGAAGGGCGGCGAAGTCGTCGCGGGCCGACTCGATGGCTTCGGGGTATGCGTGGGCCTTCTCGTGTTCGGCGAGGGCCCGATAGATGCTGGCGGTGGACGGGCTCTGCCCCTTGCGCTTGCCGGTGGGGATTATCAGGTCGGGCTGGATCTGCTCGACGGACTCGCCGAGTGCCTTGCGACGCAGGACGGTGTGCAGCATGTCGTCGGTGATGACCGGGGGCCGGCCGCCGTACTTACCCTTGCGGGCCGCGGTGTCGAGCCCTTCCAGCGTCGACTCGCGGATGATCTCCCGCTCGGTCTCCGCCATCGCCGCGAAGAAGCCGAGCAGGAGCTTGCCCGGCCTGGTGGGGTCGTAGATACCGGGCAGCGGTCCGGCGAGCATCTCCAGCACCAGGCCGTGCTCGGTCAGATGGTCCGCGAGGGCGGTGAGCTCGGCGGCATCGCGTCCGAGCCTTCTCATCTCGTACACCGTGAACAGGACCCGGCAGTGCGGGGCGTGCGCCTTGATCTCCCGGGCGGTCTTCAGTGCCTCCTCGAAGGCGGGGCGGACCTTGATGCGGGTGCTGATCTTCTCGCTGAAGACCTTGTCCTTGTCGATGCCGTGCTTGGCGAGCGCGTCGAGCTGCGAGTCGAGTTCCTGCCCGAGGGTCGAGCAGCGGGCGTGGCCGATGCGGATGTCCGCGCTCGGCAGGTCCGGATCGACTGCGGCGGGCACCGGAGCCCCGGGCCGCCACGGCTGGCCGGGTCCACGGTCGGCCGGCGTCTGCATCCGCAGCTCCTTCGCGAGCTTGGACACTTTGGTGAAGCGGCCGGTGTGGTAGGCGCTGGCGACCGCTCCGCTGCGCGAGCGGCACGGCGAGCCGGGAGCCGCCTTGCACCTAGGGCACGGATGGCGTTCGACGAGATCGGCTTCCGACCCGGCGGGCGGGGACGGCTCTTGAGGGCCCGTCATGACCCCGGATTTTCGCACAACGCAAGTCGCAGAACCCCACTCCCACCACTTTTGAGTGTGAACGACTTTTGCAATCCGATCGGCTTCTCGGCGGTCTCCGTCCGGCTCTATTTGCTCTTGCTCGGGCAAAGGAACGTTTATGAGAATCGGGGCAAGGGATCAGTTCTACTCAACCGGCCTAGGTCTCGTTTCCGTGGTGGCGCGGGTGATGAGCGGCACGGTGGTGACCGGCGGCACACGTGCCCAATACCAGCCAGTGGCCCGGTGGCCGTGGTCGCTGCGGCGCAGCAGGCGGCCTCAACCGTCAGGTCGTCGCTCACTGGAAGAAGATCGTCTGCCTGGCCCTTCCTGGCGGTCGCTGACAAATATGGGGTGGCCCGGCCACATGGCCGGGCCACCCCATCGGGGCATGCAGTTGTCAGGCGGGCTGCGCGGCGGGCGCCGAGGCGGGGGCCCTGTGCGCCTTGCTGGTCTCGCGGAGGGTCAGCAGGCCCGTGGCCGCGATAAAGGCCGAAGTCAGGCCGTGGATGCCGAACGCGGCGGACAGGGAGCCGTGGTGGGTCAGGACGGTGATCATGTCGCCGAACGGGGCGACGGCCTCCATCAGCAGGACCCAGCCCAGGGCGCGGCGGTGGCCCGTCAGCAGGAGGATGCCGATGACCAGGCCCATCGCGAGTTCGCGGGTGCCCTTCATGATGAGGAAGCCGTCGCCGTTGCCGGCGGGCCAGGTCGGCAGGCCAACGCCTTGAGTGGACGCCACCGGGGCCAGGATGAAGGACAACCCGAGGTAGAGGACGAACAGGGCGCAGACGGTGGCCAGGACGGTGGTGACGTTCTTCAGCGACATGGTTCTTCTCCTTTGACGTTCAGCCTGGGGTGGGGCAGGGGTTCAGCGGCGGATACGGCGGGCTTAGCGCGGGCGGCCGATGGCGCGCCAGATGACGCGGACCGGCGAGTGGGGGACAAGATCGCCTTACTCGGCCTCTGACCGCACCGGCCTGCCGGTTCGTCTTCGCCGATGCCGGTTTTGCCGCGCTCCCGCCACCACTAGTGAAGCCGTGGTCCGCTGGGCCGCCATCGGCCTCACGACCCGGCGCCGCCTGGGGTGAGGATTTCCATAAGGTGTCCGTTGGGGTCGTGGAAGTAGGTGCCCCTGCGGCCTTCGGTGCGTTCACTGCGGTAGGTCTGCCCGACTTCTCGGCATGCGGGATCGCCGTAGTAAGTGATTGCGCCGTGCTGGATGCGGGCGAGGGCTGCGTCGAACTCCTGCTCACTGACTATGAACGCGTAGTGGTGTGGCTCGAAGTCGTCCAGCTGGTCGTAGTCGAGGCTGACCTGGTTGGCCAGCGTGACCGGCGTGAAGTGTGCCAGCGGCGGATCGACCCTCAGGCCGAGGATGTCGGCCAGGAACTGCGCCGAGGCTTGCGGGTCACGGGCGGGGACGATGGTGTGATTCAGCTCCACGGTCATGGTGACCTCTTGTCAGGGACGGGGCTACGTGTGGTGCAAGGCGCGGCCGGCTTCGGGCTCGGCCTTGATGCCCCGGCACGGCGCATGAATACGTGACTGCCCGGGGGAGGGAAGGCTTCTCCAACTGCCCTCACTGACTGCAACTGCCGTGTCATACGTCGATCTGCTCGAAGATGTGCGGGTACGAGACGATGTCGTCGCCGAACTCGGCCGCCATGTGCTGGAACTCCGGGCTGGCGAACGCCGTGGCGAGCGCCTCGGTCGACTCCCAGACCGCGACGTTCATCAGGAGCCGGCTGCCTGCCGTCCCCTTGTGCATCCGGAGCGAGACGAATCCGGGCTGAGTCCTCATGAACTCCGCCTGCCTCCGGAAGAGGGCCAGGAACTCCTCGGTCCTCTCCTTCGGGACGACGAAGGTGTTGGCCAGGACGACGGGCCCGGCCTCCTCCTCGAACTGCGCGAACATCGGCGTACTCGGGTCCAGGCTCTGCAATGTGGCCATCTTCGGCACTCCCTCTCGCCATTGGTTGTTCCACGGCACCCGGGCCGTGGCTTCAGGAACCTTCGAGGATCGCGATCATCACACCAACACTCGTTGGCAAACGCTTGTTGGCGAACCTAGAGCCGAAGCCCTGGACTGTCAACACGTGTTGGCCTACATTTGTTGGCATGACTGGCACCACGGAGAACAAGCAGGTCGCACGGCGTTCCGACGCCACCCGCGCCACGATCCTCACCGCGGCCCGCGAGCGATTCGCGGCGGACGGTTACGAGAAGGCCACGATCCGGGCCATCGCGCGCGACGCGAAGATCGACCCGTCGATGGTGATGCGCTACTACGGCAACAAGGCGGGCCTGTTCGCGGCAGCCGTCGCGATCGACCCCGGCCTGCCCGGCCTGCCCCTCGAACCCCGCGAGGAGATCGGCCGCACACTGGTGCGCCACTTCCTTACCCTGTGGGAGGAGAACGGGGAGCTCACCGCACTGATGCGGGTCGGCGCCACCGACCCGGCCGCAGCCGAGCGCATGCAGTTCGTGCTGCGCGAGCAGTTGATCCCGCTGGCCCGCCTGGTGGGCCCGCGGCCGGAGCAGGCACGGACGCGGGCGGCACTGTGCGCCTCGACCGTACTGGGGCTCGCGCTGACGCGCTACGTGCTGCGGTTCCCGGAGAGCGTGGCGCTCGGCCGCGAGCAGATCGTGGACTGGCTCGGACCCACGATCCAGCGGTACCTCACCGCACCCACGCCCTGAAACCGTTCTTCACCACCGCGCTGGGGACCGTCGGACCGCAGGAGACGGGCTCCGCGGCGGGACTGCTCAACGCCGTCCAGCAACTCGGCGGAACGCTGGGCGTCGCTCTCGTCGGCGGGATCTACCTCGACACGACCGGCAGCCCCGCACAGCGGCCGAACACGCGCTCGGCGCGGCCACGGCGCTCCTGGCGGCCACCGCGGCGGCCGCCGGTCTGATGACGGCGCGCCCGCGCCGTACCCGTCCGGCCGCTCCCGCCGACGCGGCGGACTGACCGTCGTACCGACGTCGTACCGGCGTCGCACCGCCGTCACCTCCCCGGGGACCGCCCGTCACACGGTCTCAGTGGGAGCGGCTCGCACGCAGACGGACCGTTTCTGTTCCCTCCGCGTCTCTCCCCCGCCATCACCCAGCCCACCGACACGTCCCGGCTGTACGTGTCCTCCGACTCCCCCCAACACCAGGAGGGCTCGCGGGAAGCCGAGTTGACGGGCACCTTCGGCGACGGCGGCACGGCGCCGCTGCCGCACTGCTCGTCCGCCACCTCAGGCAACAACGACAACCTCGGCCCGGACGCGGGGAACCCCTACGTCACACGGGACACCGCGATCCCCGGGGGCGCCCGCTCGGCCACCCTGTCCTGGCGAGTGTCCACCGCGGGCGACAACGGGTACCGGGCCGTCGACCACCTGCGTGCCGACGGGTTCCCGCTCCCGCGGAACTGACCAGCGCGCACCCGCTCCACACCTCAGCCCCCTGCCGCGGCACACGCCGCGGCAGGGGGCTGAGGGAACGGAGGCTCGGGCTACTTCTTGCCCTGGTTCTTCACGGCCTCGATGGAGGCCTTCGCGGCTTCCGGGTCGAGGTAGGTGCCGCCGGGGTTGAGCGGCTTGAAGTCGGCGTCGAGTTCGTACGCCAGGGGGATGCCGGTCGGGATGTTGAGGCCCGAGATGTCGGCGTCCGAGATGCCGTCGAGGTGCTTGACCAGGGCGCGCAGGCTGTTGCCGTGGGCGGCGACCAGGACGGTGCGGCCGGTCAGGAGGTCGGGGACGATGCCGTCGTACCAGTACGGGAGCATGCGGACCACGACGTCCTTGAGGCACTCCGTGTCGGGGCGCAGCTCCGGGGGGATCGTCCCGTAGCGCGGGTCGTCGCTCTGGGAGTACTCGGCGCCGGCGGCCAGCGGGGGCGGCGGCACGTCGTAGGAGCGGCGCCACTGCATGAACTGCTCCTCGCCGAACTCGGCCAGGGTCTGCGCCTTGTCCTTGCCCTGGAGCGCGCCGTAGTGGCGTTCGTTCAGGCGCCAGGAGCGGCGGACCGGGATCCACAGGCGGTCGGCGGACTCCAGGGCGATCTGCGCCGTGCGGATCGCGCGCTTCTGGACCGAGGTGTGCACGACGTCGGGGAGCAGGCCGGCGTCCTTCAGCAGCTCACCGCCGCGGACCGCCTCCTTCTCGCCCTTCTCGGTGAGGTTCACGTCCACCCAGCCGGTGAACAGGTTCTTCGCGTTCCACTCGCTCTCGCCGTGGCGGAGGAGGATCAGCTTGTACGGTGCGTCGGCCATGCCCCCGAGCGTAATCGAAGCCCTTGCCGACCGGTGCCCTGGCCCGGTCCGTGGACGCCACGGGCGGGCCCTCCTTTCTTCCCATCGACGGTTGACGGTAAACGTCAATTGAGTGGCCTTCCGTCGATCGCCCTTCGTAAGGTGTGCGTATCCGAGGAGCCGCTTACACCCGCTAGACCCTGGGGGAACCGTCCATGTCCGTCAACGCCTTGCGCCGGGCCGCGCGCGACAGCGTGTCCGGGTTGCCGCGCGACTTCTGGTGGTTGTGGGCCAGCACGCTCATCAACCGGCTCGGCGGATTCGTCTACACCTTCATGGCGATCTACCTGACGCTGGAGCGCGGTTACTCCGCCTCCTACGCCGGTCTGGTCGCCGCCCTGTTCGGTCTCGGCGGGGTGCTCGCCTCGCTCGTCGGCGGGGTGCTCGCCGACCGGTACGGGCGGCGGCCCACCATGTTCCTCGCGCAGAGCGCGACGGCCGTCTCGGTCGCGGTGCTCGGGCTCGTGACCGATCCCGTCGCCATCGCGTGCGTCGCCGCCGTCGTCGGCTTCGCGAACGCCGCGTCGCGGCCGGCGGTGCAGGCGATGCTCGCGGACATCGTGCCGGCCAAGGACCGGGTGCGGGCCTTCGCTCTCAACTACTGGGCGATCAACCTGGGCTTCGCCGTCTCCTCCTTCGCCGCCGGGCTCGTCGCCGAGCACAGTTACCTCGCCGGTTTCCTCGGGGACGCCGTGCTCACCCTGCTCTGCGCGCTCGTCGTCTTCCTCAAGCTGCCCGAGACGCGCCCCGAGCAGGCGCCGGGCACCGGCCCGGGCTCCGCCGCCCCGGCCGTCGGCCTCCGGACGGTGGCCAGGGACGGACGGTTCATGGCCGTCGTCGGCATGTCCTTCCTGGTCGCGCTGATCTTCCAGCAGGGTTCCGTGGGTCTGCCCATCGCCATGGGCCAGGCGGGTTTCACGCCCGCCGACTACGGCATGGCCATCGCCGTCAACGGTGTCCTGATCGTCGTCCTCCAGATCCCCGTCACCCGGTTCATCGAGCACCGCGACCCGGGACGGCTGCTCGTCATCTCCTCCGTCCTCGCCGGTTACGGGCTCGGGCTCACCGTGTTCGCCGGCTCCATGGGCGTCTTCGTCCTGACCGTGTGCGTGTGGACCCTCGCCGAGATCGTCAACGCGCCGACCCAGACGGGCCTGGTCGTACGGCTCTCGCCCGTCCACGGACGGGGGCGCTATCAGGGCGTCTACGGGCTCTCCTGGTCGGCGGCCGCGCTCGTCGCCCCCCTCATGTCCGGCGCGATCATCGACCACCTCGGGGCGCGCTGGCTGTGGATCGCCTGCGCCGTCCTCGGGACGATCGCCGGCCTCGGTTACGCCGTCGTCCTTCGCGGTTCGCAGGACGACGTGACCGTGACCGCGTCCGTGACGGAGGTCGTCGAGGAGGGGGCCGGTGCCGGTGGCCTCGCTGACGTCCCCGCCGCCTCCGGTGTTCCCGCCGTGACCGCCGAGGTCGCCGGGGTCGCCGAGGTCGCCGGGGTCGAGCCGGTGATGGTCGTGCCCGTGCCCGTTCAGGAGGGCTCTGCGGGGGCCCTTCAGGAAGACGTGGGCGTCCCTTCCGCCGTCCCCGTCTCGGTACCCGTCTCCGTCGCCGTCTCCGCCTCCTCTCCCGTGGCCAGTTCGAAGTCCGCGTAGTCGAAGCCCGGCGTCACCATGCACGCCACCAGGACCGGTCGGCCGTCCGCGGGTTCGGCGCGCTGCCAGGCCCCGGCCGGGACGAGGTGCTGGAAGAGGCCGCCGCTTCCGGTGCCGGAGCCGAGGAGGACCCGCTCGCCCGGCGCCGGAGCCGGGCCCGTGCCGCCGGTCTCCAGGGTCAGCCGCCCGCCGTGCTGCCACAGCCACACCTCGTCGTGCCGCACCCGGTGCCAGGCGGACTGCTCGCCCGGGGCCAGCAGGTACTCGATGAGTGTCGCCGTCGGTCTCTCGCCGGCCGGGGTCCCGGTGGTGGTGGCGCTGCGGTAGGTCTCGCGGAACCAGCCGCCCTCGGGGTGCGCCTCCAGGCCCAGCGCGGACGCCTCTTCGGGGACGGGCGGCAGGGGTGCCTCGGCGAGCGCGGCCAGGCCGGGGGCGAAGACCTCGTCCCGGAACAGCGCCCGCTGTGCCTCCCCGTCGCCCTCGACCGGCTGGTACGTCGCCGACCAGCGCACCGTGCACGCCCGCCCGCCCTCGCCCTCCGGGGTCACCTCGATCCGCGCCAGGTAGTCGCGGACCGGGAAGGGGTGGGTGACGAAGCCGTACTCCAGGACCAGCGACGACGCGTCCGAGCGCAGCAGTTCCTCCGTGAGGCGGGCGCCGTCCGCCGCGATCAGGTCACGGCGGGCCGGCCGGTGCTCGGCCGTCGAGCTGTGCGTGATCAGCGGGTGCCAGTCCGCGATGCGCGGGAAATCGGCCACCAGTCGCCACACCTCGGCGGCCGGCCGCTCCACTCGCGCCTCCGCCACCGCCTCCATGACCCGCACCTCTTCCCCCACCTTCGCCTCTTCCCTCACCTTCAGCTCCTCTTCCCTCATCTTCAGCTCTTCCATCGCTTCCCCACCTTTCGCCGCTTCTGCTGCCTTCCACACTTCTGCTGCTTGCACTGCTTGCACTGCTTGCACTGCTTGCACTGCTTGCACTGCTTGCACTGCTTGCACTTCCATCGCTCCGGTCACTCTCCGCGCAGTGACCCGACCACTCGTTCGTCACTCTACGTAATGTCACGTAAGGAATGCGTGAGCTTCTGTTCGTATCGGGGAGCGGTGGCCCGCGCCCCGGTCCGTCAGCTCGTCACCCCGCGTGCGTGGGCCTGCGCCACAGTCCCTCTTGAGCCCCTGCCCGCTCTCGTCGGGACGGTCACTCAGCCCGGGCTGCCCGCCTCCGCCACCCCTCAAGGCTCAGCCCGGGCCGGCCGCCTCCGCCGCCTCTCGCGGCTCCGCTCTCCCGGGTGCCCGCGCCCACTCGCGCGCCTCGGCACGGACGGCCCGCGCCGCGCGACGCTCGCTCCTGTGCCACCGGCGCGGTTCCCGGCCGGGCAGCCGTCCTAAGGCGAGGGAGCTGCCCAGTACGCCGGGCAGCGTCCCGCTCACCACCACCGGCACCACCATCACGTTCACAAGCCAGGCATTCAGCAAGAAGACGGGGCTGCACCGACACTGGCGACGAGCGTGAACTGACGTTTCCGGGCGTCGAGTTCACGTCACCCGGGCCACCAGCCGCGAGACCTCCTCCTCAGGGGCTCGTACGTTCGCCGTGCGGCCGGGTGCGGCCGGGATCAGTCCCGTTCGCCCGTCAGGTGGCTGAAGGCGGCGAGGTTGCGGGTCGACTCCCCGCGCGAGACGCGCCACGCGTACTCCTTGCGGATCGCGTCGGCGAAGCCGAGTTCCAGGAGGGTGTTGAAGCTGCCGTCGGCGGCTTCGAGGACCGAGCCGAGGAGGCGGTCGAGTTCTCCGGGGGTCACGGCGGCGAGCGGGAGTTTGCCGTTGAGGTAGATGTCGCCGAGCGGGTCGATCGCGTAACTCACGCCGTACAGCTTGAGGTTGCGCTCCAGCAGCCAGCGGTGGACGGCCTCGTGGTTCTCGTCGGGGCGGCGGATCACGAAGGCGTTGAGGGAGAGCGAGTGGCGGCCGACGATGAGGGACACCGTCGTCGAGAGCTTGCGGGTACCGGGGAGGGTCACGACGTACGTACCGGGCCGGGGGCTCTCCCACTCCAGCTCGGCGTCCCTGAGGAAGGCGTCCAGTACGTCGGTGTGCGTCTGCGCGCCGGTGCTGTGCGTCTGCGTGCCGGAACGCGCCTGCGTGTTGCTGTGGCGCTCGGGCGCCTCGGCGCCGCCCGGTCCCTCGCCCGGTCCGCCGCCCGGTCCCTCGCCCGGTCCGCCGCCCGGTCCCTCGCCCGGTCCGCCGCCCGGTCCCTCGCCCGGTCCGCCGTCCGGTCCCTCGCCCGGTCCGCCGTCCGGTCCGTCCGTTCGCTGTCGCCCCTGCTCAGCCATGGTGCGAGCGTACGCGACGGCGTCGTTCCTGCATGGCGGCGGCGTAGACCTCGGCGGTCTCGGCGGCCGCCGTGTCCCAGCCGAAGGACAGGGCGTGCCGGGCGGCCGCCTCCCCCATGCGCGCGGTCAGCTCGGGGGCGTCCACGAAGCGGGCGAGGCGCTGCGCGTAGTCGGCCGGGTCGTGTCCCTGGACGAGGAAGCCGGTGACCCCCTCGCGTACGGCGACGGGCAGTCCGCCGACCGCGGCGGCGATCACCGGCGTACCGGCCGCCTGCGCCTCGATCGCGACGAGGCCGAAGGACTCGCTGTACGAGGGCATGACCAGCACCGACGCGGCGCGGAACCAGTCGGCGAGCTGCTCCTGGCCGACCGGCGGCTGGAAGCGGACCACGTCGGCGATGCCGAGGCGGGCCGCGAGCTTGTGCAGCCGTTCGGGCTTCGCGAGCCCGCTGCCGGAGGGACCGCCGACGACCGGGACCACGAGGGAGCGGCGCAGCTCGGGCCGCTCCTCCAGCAGGACGGCGACCGCGCGCAGCAGTACGTCGGGCGCCTTGAGCGGCTGGATGCGGCCGGCGAAGACGGGGACGAGGGCGTCCTGCGGCAGGCCGAGGCGCGCGCGGGCGGCGGCGCGGCCGTCGGCGGGCCGGAAGCGGTCGAGGTTGACGCCGGGGTGGACGACGGCGATCCGGCCGGGGTCGGCGTCGTAGTACCGGGCGAGTTCCCCGGCCTCCTCGCTCGTGTTGGCGATGAGCCGGTCGGCGGCGTCCACCACCTGGGTCTCGCCGATGACGCGGGCGGCGGGCTCCGGGGTGTCGCCCTCGGCGAGCGCCGCGTTCTTGACCTTCGCCATGGTGTGCATCGCGTGCACGAGCGGCACGCCCCAGCGTTCGGCGGCGAGCCAGCCGACGTGCCCGGACAGCCAGTAGTGGGAGTGGACCAGGTCGTAGTAGCCGGGCCGGTGCCCGGCCCAGGCCCGCATCACGCCGTGCGTGAAGGCGCACAGCTGCGGCGGCAGGTCCTCCTTGTTCAGCCCTTCGTAGGGCCCCGCGTCGACGTGGCGGACGAGGACACCGGGGGCCAGCTCCACGGCGGGCGGCAGCGCGCCCTCGGTGGCCCGGGTGAAGATCTCGACCTCGATGTTGATCGCGGCGAGCCGCCTGGCCAGCTCCACGATGTAGACGTTCATACCGCCCGCGTCGCCGGTGCCCGGCTGGTGCAGGGGCGAGGTGTGCACGCTGAGCATCGCGATACGGCGCGGCTGCCTGCGGCCCTGTCCCGGCAGGCGCAGCCGGGGCGCGGGCGTCCGCGTCGGCGAGCGCAGCCCCAGCTTGGTCACGTACTGGCTCACGTGGCGGTCCTCCTTGCTGCGGGCATGACGACGGGCGGGTACCCGCTTCCGCCGCGCGTCCCACGCGGCGCCGCGTCACGCGCGCCGCGAGGTCCCGGCCGCGCGTCCCACGCGGCCTCGGGACTCCCGCGACCGCCCGTACGCGGTACGAGACGGAAACCGGCCCGTCAGCGCAAACACCTGAACCGCTGAGTCCATTTCCCGGCGCGCGCCCCGGGCGGCTTCTTTACCCAACCATTACCGCGCGGGCTCAACCTTCTTGGCACCGAGACCGTGGCGGGCTCCCGGTGAGTGCCGCCCAGACCGTAGCGGGCTCCCGGTGTGCGCGGGCGCGGGCCGCTTACCCTCGTAGCCATGACCTCGCGCGCCGCCTCCCGGCCTGTCGGGACTGTGACGCGCGGGACGACCAACCCGAACCGGCTGCGTCGTATGGACCGCTGGATCGCCCACACCCTCGGCCCCGCCCTGCGCGCGGCCGCCGCGCCCGTCGCCGTCGACCTCGGGTACGGGGCGGCGCCCTGGACCGCCGTCGAACTGCTCGGCAGGCTGCGCACGGCGGGCCCCACGCCCTCCCGTCCGGCCCGGGTCCGGGTCGTGGGCATCGAGATCGAGCCCGCGCGGGTGGCCGCCGCCGCCCCGTACGCGCGCGAGGGCCTCGTGTTCCGGCACGGCGGTTTCGAGGTCCCGCTGCCCGGGGACGTACGACCGACGCTGATCCGCGCCGCGAACGTCCTGCGGCAGTACGACGAGGAGCAGGTCGCCGGGGTCTGGGAACGGCTGCGTGGGCGGCTCGCACCGGACGGTCTGCTGGTCGAGGGCACGTGCGACGAGATCGGCCGCCGTCACGTGTGGGTGGCCCTGGGCCCCGAGGGTCCGCGCACGGTGACCTTCGCGACCCGGCTCGGCTCCCTGCACCGCCCCTCCGACCTGGCCGAACGCCTCCCGAAGGCCCTCATCCACCGCAACGTGCCCGGTGAGCCCGTGCACGCCTTCCTGCGCGACGCCGACCGCGCGTGGGCGGCGGCCAGCCCCTACGCCGCGTACGGGGCCCGGCAGCGGTGGATCAGGACGGCGCGGACCCTGAGCGCCGACTGGCCCCTGACCGGCCGCGAGACCCGCTGGCGCCAGGGCGAACTGACGGTGCGGTGGGACGCGCTGGCACCGACGAGCGGGGCGCTCGCGGGGGCGTGAGGGGGGCGGGCGGCGGGGAGCCCTCGCCGCCCGCCCCCGCCAGGTGGCGGTCCGCGTCCGGGTGATCGACGAGACAGCGGGGAATCCTCCCGCGCCTCTGTCGCACCTGGGGCCCGACATGGCACTATCCGAGATGGTTACCACGGGTAAGAAACGGTTGCCGTACGAGAGCGGAGCGGCAGGAGCGGGCGAGGGACGGCGGCGGACAGCCGACGACAGCCACGGAGTACCTCAGGGGGCACAGCGTGACGCGTGACAACGGGCGGCGGCCGGAGTCGGACGGGCGTGGGCGTTCAGGACCCGGCGCGGGTGCGGCCCGTGGGGACGCGGGTGCGGCTCGCGTGGGCGCGCCCCGGCTGTCCCGGCGGGGCCGGCTCCTCGCGGCGGTGGCCGTCGTGTGCGCGGTGACCGTGCTGTCCGCCCCGGGTGCGGCCTTCGCCGCGCCCGTTTTCCCCGGTGACGCCCACGGCACGCACACCGCGGCCAAGGAGTCCCGCGAGACCCTGACCAACGCGCAACTGGAGGCGGTGCGCACCCGTATCGACGACCTGTACCGCAAGGCGGGCCGGGCGACGGAGGCGTACAACGCGGCCGAGGAGCGGCGCGCGCGGCAGTCGGCGCAGGTCGACCGGCTCAGTACGCGCGTCGCGCGCGGCGAGGAACAGATCGCCGATCTGCGCGAGCGGATCGGTGCCGCCGCCCGCGCGCAGTACCGGGACGCCGGCTCCGGGTTCACCGTCGAGGAACGGCTGCTGCTGAGCGACGACCCGCAGGACTTCCTGGACAACTCCGAACTCGCGCGCCAGGGGCAGCGCGGCAGCACACTCCTGCTGGACCGGCTGGACCGTACGCAGAAGCAGCTCGCCGCCGACAAGAAGGACGCCTCCGCTCTCCTGGAGCGGCTGGAGAAGTCGCGCGCCAAGAAGGCCACCGCGCGCAAGGAGGTCGAGAAGCAGATCGACGCGGCCGAGCTCCTGGAGTCCCAGCTGGAGAAGAAGGAGAAGGAGCGGCTGCGGAAGCTGGAGGAGGCCGCGGCGGCGAAGGCGCAGGCCGGCTGGATCGATTCCGGCGCCCTCAAGAGCGGGGACGCGGGGACCGGCGGCGGCGGGTCCGGCGGGGCGGCCGCCGGCTCGGTCGCGGGCGCGAGTGCGCAGGGCGCCAGGGCCGTCGCCTACGCGACCGCCCAGCTCGGCAAGCCGTACGTGTGGGGCGCCGAGGGTCCCGGTTCCTTCGACTGCTCGGGCCTGACCTCCCAGGCCTGGCTCGCGGCGGGCCGCGCCATCCCGCGCACCTCGCAGGAGCAGTGGCGGCAGCTCACCCACGTCGACGTCACGCAGATGCGGCCGGGCGACCTGATCATCTACCACTCGGACGCGAGCCACGTCGGCATGTACATCGGCGGCGGCCGCGTCATCCACGCCCCGCGCCCGGGCCGGAACGTCACGGTGGCGGGCGCCGGCTCCATGCAGATCCTCGGCGTCGTACGGCCGGACCCGCAAGCCGAGTCCCTCGCGGGCGGCGACAAGGCGGCTGCGGACGGGGCCGGTGCCGGGACGGCGGACGGAGCGGGAAAGCCGCGGGCGCGAACGGCTAACCCGGGCGGCAAGACTGCGGACGGGAAGACCCCGGACGGGAAGACTCCGGACAAGAAGCGGACGCGGGCGCCCGGGAAGTCGGGCGCCACGACCCCGCCGACGGAGCCGACGGAGCCGACGGACAATCCGGGACCGGCGAAGAAGCCCAGCAGGGCGGAGGAGTCCGGGGCGGGGAAGAGCGGGACCGGTAAGGACGGGAGCGCGGCCGGAACCCCGGACGCGGGGAAGCCCGGTACCGCCGGGACGGACGACGGCAAGGCGGAGTAGCCGCCCGCCGCACCCCGCACCCCGCGTCCCGCACCTCGCACTCCGCGTCCCGCACACCGCACCCGGCCGCGCCGGAAGGCCGCGCACCCCGCCCCCGCCGGGAGGTGGGCGCGCCCGAGTGACGTCACGCGCCGGAGGACGTGACGCAGCCCACGAAACCCTTCCCGGTTGCGGGGCTTCGGCGTGACCTTCGTCATCCGGGGGGCGGTCGGCTCGTCCGTAAATGCGCTGCTGGGGGCGGCATATGACAGCTGCCGCGTGTCCGGTGGCATTCCGTTACCCCGCTGGCTGCCGCTAAGGTCCCCGTCTGGTGGGGCGTCGTTCGTCGCCCCGTCATGCCCTCGGGGGAGGGAAAGGAAGCAGACGATGCCCGCATCCGGGAACGGAAGCGGACGGCCGGACCTGCCCGGACCGCCGTCCACCGCCCCGTCGGCGCACCCCGGCCCCGTCACCGCGCGTGACGGTTCGCGTCCGGCGGCCCCGGCGCCGGGGTCCGGGCTGCTCGCGCACGGTACGGCCCAGGCGGCCGGCCCCGCCCACGCCCCCGAGAACGTACGAGGAGCGCATATCGCCCCGCAGCACGCACCGGTCCCGCCCACGACGGGCGACCGGACGGCCCGGACGCCGCAGGAACGGGACCCGGGCCGGGGACCGGAGCAGGAACAGGGCCGGGCCCCGGTCGAGAGCCGGGAACAGGTCCCGGGCCGGGAACACGGGCAGGAGGCGCCGCACACCTCCCGGGAGGGCGACGCCCTCTCCGCCCCGGCGCAGTCCCCGCTCCCCGCGACCCCGCCCACCGGCGGCGGCAGCCTCACGCTCCTGCTCGTCGAGGACGACCCCTCGGGCGCGCTGAGCATCCCCGACATGCTGGACGCCTCGGGCAAGCCCATCAGGGTCCGTACCGCCCGCAACCTCACCGAGGCGAGCCGGCTGCTCACGGACGACGTGCACTGCATCCTGCTGGACCTCAACCTGCCCACCGGCAGGGCGAGTACGGCCGGACAGCCGGCGGGAGCGGCCACCGCGACCGGGGCCGGTCAGCAGGACCGGGACGAGGCGGACGCCGAGGCGGCGGCCGACGACGAGCTGACGGCCCTGCACCGCGTCCTCGACCTCGCGCCCCGCCATGCCGTCCTCGCGCTGACCTCCTCGGAGGACGTGGAGCGCGGGACGCGCGCCGTACGGGTCGGAGCGCAGGACTTCCTGTTCCGCGACGAGCTGGACGGGCGGGTCCTGAGCCGCGCCATCCGGTACGCGGTGGAGCGCAAACGGGCCGACGCGGCGCAGCGCCAGCTCACCGAGGGCCGGTTGCGCGCCCAGGAGAACGCCCGGCTGGAACGCGGACTGCTGCCGACTCCGCTGCTGGAGGGCTCGACGCTGCGCTTCGCCGCGCACTACCGCCCGGGCCGCTCGCGCGCGCTGCTCGGCGGGGACTTCTACGACACGGTGCGCACGCCGGACGGCACGGTGCACGCGATGATCGGCGACGTCAGCGGGCACGGCCCCGACGAGGCGGCGCTCGGCGTGGAACTGCGCATCGCGTGGCGGGCGCTGACCCTGGCCGGGCTGTGCGGGGACCAGTTGCTGTCGACCCTCCAGCAGGTCCTGGAGCACGAACGGGACGACGAGGAGATCTTCGCGACCCTGTGCACCGTCGACATCAGCGCGGACGGGCGCCGGGCGGGCCTGTGCCTGGCCGGGCACCCCGCGCCGCTGGTCACGCGGGGCGGGGGCCGGGCGGAACTGCTCCCGCAGGACTCGAACGGCCCGGCGCTGGGCCTGCTGCCCCGGGCCCGCTGGCCGCGCAGCCAGGTGGAACTGGGCGGCGACTGGAACCTCATGCTGTACACCGACGGCCTCATCGAGGGCCGCGTCGGGCAGGGCACGCTGCGGCTGGGCCAGGAGGGCATGGTGGGCCTGGTCCGGGAACGGATGCGGGCCGGTCTGCACGGCGAGGAGCTGCTGGAGTCGACCGTCAGCCGGGTGCGCGACCTCAACGGCGGGGAGCTGACGGACGACGTCGCCGTCGTCCTGCTGTCCCGCTGAGCGCGGCCCCGCCGAACAGCCGGCCGCGGCGGGTGGCTCAGCGGCCGCCGTTGTACGGGCCGTAGGGCCCGTCACTGCTGGAGCCGCCACGGCGCCGGCCGCTGCCCCCGGTGATCTGCTTGAGGGCGGGCCGCACGTCGACGGTGTACACGATGACGGCGACGAGCCCGATCAGCGGCAGGAACGACAGGATCGGCAGCAGCAGGCTCACGACCAGCGCGAGACCGAGGACGATCGCCCAGAACGGCTTGGTCTTCTTGTCGGCCGCCCGGAACGCGTCCTCCCGCCGGAAGAGGCTGTCGAGGAACGCGAAGGCGCTGAAGAGGATCAGCGCGATCGACAGCAACGACATGAAGTTGCTGAAACCCTGCATCAACACGATGGTCACCGTCCGGTTCGACTGATTCTCCGGCTTCGCCGCTGCTTCTTGCGGTTCGCCGCTGCTTCTCGCTGCTTCGCCGCTGCTTCTCAGCGGACGCGCCGGGTGGCTGCCGGCCAGGGGCCGGGACCGCGACACTGACTGCCCACCCACCGTACCGGGAAGGCCCGACAAGGCCGTCGAGGCGCAGCAGCGGCAGCCGCCCCACGACGGTGGCGGGCCCGGCGGACACGCACCCCGCGGCACATGTGTGCGGGTACGTACGCACCCGCACCACCCGCACGGGGACGTACGTACCCACCTCCGGCCTCACGCACTCGCGGCGCACCCCCGGCCCGGCCCCGTCCGGTGCTCACCGTTCGTCACTGCCCGGCGACGGTGCTCCCGCCCTCGCCACCCTCACTCGGGACGTCCTTCGTCGCGCCGTCCTTCTTCGGGGTGTCCTTCTTCGGGGTGTCCTTCGTCGCGGCCGACCGGGCGGCGGGCCTGGCGGCCGGTTTGGCGGCACGCTTCGCGGCGGGCTTGGCGGCCGGGGCCTTGCGCGCACCGGCCGGCTTGCGCGCAGCGGGCACCTCCTCGGCCGGGTCGGTCGCCACCTTGGGCGCGGTGGCCGGGGTGGGGGCGTCGTCGAGTCCGGCGTCCGGGTCGGTGGCGACCTTGGGCGCGGAGGGGGCGGGCGCGTCGGGCTCGACGACGGCCGCGACGTCCACGATGTCCTCGGCGGCCTCCCCGCGCCAGGTCCGCACGGTCTTCTCGCCGTGCTCGGCGACCTTGTCGTAGGTCTCCTTGGCGCGCACCGCGTACTCGGCGGCGAGCCCGACCCCGCGCAGCGCGAGGCCCTGCGCGGTCTCCGCGATCCGCTTCACCTCGGCCTCGCGGGCCTCCCGGGACCCGAGGGTCCCGAGGACCTCGGTGACCTTGGCCTGCACGAGCCCCTGTGCCTCCTTGGCCCGCGCGGCGGCCCGGTCCTGGACCTCCTTGGGGTCGGTGGCCCGGACGGCCTCGAACCGCGCGGGCGCCTCGGACCGCACCTGCTCGATGAACTGCGGGAGCCGCAGCGCCTGCTGGACGGCGAGATCGGCGGTACCGGCGGCGAAGTAGAGAGGGGTCGGGTCGGTGAGGGTCTTGCGCAGGTCTTCGGTGATGGCCATGGCGTGGTCCTCCCGGAACACAGTGCGAGATGAGGGTGGTTGGGCAACACGTCCGCCGGGCGCAGGAATTGAAGCGTCTCCCGGACGAACGACGCGGCGCCTAACCGGCTTCGGTGGCGTCGGTGGCGACGTCGGACGGGGACGGAGGCGCGGGTGCGGGCCGGGCCTCGTTCACGAACCCGTTCTCCCGGCGGAAGGACTCGTAGATCTGGAGCAGCGTGTCCTTCTGCCGCTCGGTCAGCGAGGGATCGGCGAGCAGCACGGCCCGCGTACCGACCTCGGCACGGTCCCGCTCGTCGAGGATCCCGGCCTGCACGTACAGCGTCTCGGCCGAGATCCGCAGCGCCTTGGCGAGCTGCTGCAGGATCTCCGCACTGGGCTTGCGCAGCCCGCGCTCGATCTGGCTCAGATACGGGTTCGACACCCCGGCCGCCTCGGCGAGCTGCCGCAGGGACAACTGCGCGGACCGCCGCTGCTCCCGCAGAAACCCACCAAGGTTACCGACATTGAGCGTTGCCATGCCCCCTACCCTGCCCCACCCCCGCTAACTTTTGCAAGCACTTGCTTGCAGGAGTGCGCTTCGCCACTGGGGGCGGATGAGTGAGGCTGAGCACGCCAGGTGCCGTATGTGCACGGCAACTGTCGCGATCCCGGTCCGGCTTCCTCGCGCAGGTGCTCTTGGGCCGGTTCCGCAGGGCGCCGAGAAGCGGCGCTGTCGGTGGGCTCTGCCAGGGTGTCCGTCGTGGACGAACTGGTGGAGCGTGTCGACGATCTGGATCGCCTGCTGGGGGTGGTGGCCAGCCGTCGGCAGGCCATCCGGGAGGGCTGGCTGCACCGGGTGGCCGTGACGGTGTGTCGTGATGAGCGGGGGCGGATCCTCGTCCATCGGCGGTCGGTACAGCTGTCGCGCTTCCCCGGGCTCTACGAGGTGGTGGTCGGTGGCGCCGTAAATGTCGGCGAGTCCTATGAACAGGCCGCCGCACGGGAGCTGGCCGAAGAGCTGGGTATGTGTGTGCTGCCGCGCTTGCTGTTCACGTTCCTCAACCGCAGCGGCCTGAGCCCGCACTGGCTCGGCGTGCACGAAGCCGTGGCGCCGTACGCCGTGGCCGCCGATCCTGACGAGGTCGCCTGGTACGGCTGGCTGACCGGGCCGGAGCTGCGGTCGGCCCTGCTGGAGTGGCGCTTCACCCCCGACAGCCACGAAGCCTTCAGCCGGTATCTCGCGTTCCGGGCGGCGCAGTCCTGACCTTGCCCGCCTCGCGGGATGAGACGCCCGCTGGCAGCAAGCGCGGTGCACGCCAAGAACTAAGCGACTCTGACGACAGTTGTCATGCTCAGCAATCCAGAACTCAGGGTTCCGGTGGAGAGTCCGCCGGAACAGACGCCGAAAGCTCATTGGGCACACGATGAGATGATCTTTCATGTCCTGGGGGGACGTGCTCTCCTTCGCAGGTTCTGGCTCACGACCCGCGGAGCGGAACGGGAAGGCCCTTCGCCCCGACGAAGCTCCGGGTTGACCTTCCCCCTGGGGGAGCCCGCAGCATCGGTGGGGCCGGGCGCCGTGTCCGGTGCGAGGAGGGACGGGCATGCGGTTGCTGACCATCGGGGCGTTCGCGAAGGCGTCCCGGCTGTCGCCGAAGGCGCTGCGGCTTTACGACGAGCTCGGTCTGCTGACGCCCGCCCGGGTCGATCCGGTGACCGGCTACCGCCGCTACGCCCCGGAGCAGCTGGAGCAAGCCCGGCTGGTCGCCTGGCTCCGGCGCCTGGGGATGCCGCTGGCCCGCATCCAGCACGTCTGCACGCTGGAGGCAGGCCCGGCAGCCCGGGAGGTCCGCGCGTTCTGGGCCGAGGTCGAGGCCGACACCGCCGCGCGGCGGGACCTCGCTTCGTTCCTCGTCGGCCATCTGTCCTGGAAGGACCCCGCTGTGTCTCCGACTGCCAAACCCCTGGGCATCCGTTACGCCGCTCTTTCCGACACGGGCCTTGTCCGTGAGAGCAACCAGGACACCGCCTACGCAGGGTCCCGCCTGCTCGCAGTCGCCGACGGCTTCGGCAGCGGAGGAGCCCCCGCGAGTGCCGCGGCCGTCGACGCGCTCAAGCGCCTCGAAACCGAAAGCATCCCGGCAGGCGATCTCCTCAACCTCCTGGAGGACGCCGTCGAACAGGTCAAGCAGGCCGTCAACGGCGTCGCCCGACCGGCCTCATCGTCCGAAGAGGCCGGCACCACACTCACCGCGATGCTGTGGACCGGCTCACAACTGGCCCTCGTCCACATCGGCGACTCCCGCGTCTACCTCCTGCGCGACGGAGAGCTGTTCCAGATCACCCACGATCACACCATGGTGCAGTCGATGGTCGACGAAGGACGCCTGACCCCGGAGGAAGCCGCCTCCCACCCCCAGCGGTCCCTGTTGCTACGAGCCCTGGGCCAAGGAGCCGATGGCACCCCCGACATGCGTCTGCACGACGCGCGGCGGGAAGACCGCTACCTGCTCTGCTCCGACGGACTGTCGACCGTCGTGCCGACCGATGAGATCCACCGGGTGCTCTCCGAGATCAGTGAACCCGAGCAGGCGGTCCGCGAACTCGTCGCCCTCGCCAACGGCTCCGGCGGCCCCGACAACGTCAGTTGCGTGGTCGCCGACGTCATGGAGCAGCGGCGACAGCGGTAGTAGGAGGGCGCCGCCCCGAAGGGCTGGTCCGCTTCGCCCTTCCCGAAGCCTGTACGGGGCTAGCCTTGAGTCATGATCGTATGGCTCAACGGTACGCACGGCGCGGGCAAGACGACGACCAGCGCACTTGTGCGGCAACTACTGCCGGATTCCCGGGTGTTCGACGCCGAGAAGGTCGGCGAGACGCTCATGGACATCACGCCGGGGCTGCCCGCGACGGACAACTTCCAGCACTGGCCGCCGTGGCGGCCCCTCGTGGTCGAGACCGCGCGCCGCGTACTCGACTACGCGGGCGGCACCCTGGTGATGCCCATGACCGTCCTGGTCGAGCGGTACTGGCGGGAGATCAGCGCCGGGCTCGCCCAATACGACATCCCCGTGCGGCACTTCGTACTCCACGCCGATCAGGAGACGCTTCTCGGCCGCATCAACGGCGACACGGTGATGGGGCCTTCCTCCTTTCGACTCCACTACCTTGAGCCCTACGCCGAGGCGGCCCGTACCTGGCTGCACGCCGAGGCGGAGGTGGTCGACACCACGCACCTGACGCCTGCCGAGGTCGCCCGGCGGATCGCGGAGGCCGTCAAGGGCTGAGGCCGGGAGGCCGCACCGGACCGCTCGGACACACCGGACCGCTCGGACACACCGGGCCGGGCGGCCGTACTACGCCGGGTGGCCTTCCGCTCAGCCTCTGACGATGCAGAAGGGGTGCCCGGCCGGGTCGGTGAGCACCCGCGCCTTGACCCCGTGCGGCTGGTACTCCGGCACGCCCGCACCCAGTTCGAGCAGCCGGGCCTCGGCTTCCTCCAGGTCCTCGTCGACCTTGAAGCAGATGTGCAGTTGCTGGGGGACGGTCTGGCCGGGCCAGCGCGGAGCCCGGTAGTCGTCGACCCGCTGGAAACCGATGAGGAGTCCGTCCTCGCGGTTGAGGCCCGCGAAGTCGGCGTCCGACTCCGGGTGGAGTTCGAGTCCCATGGCCTGCTGGTAGAACGCCGCCAGAGCCAGCGGATCGGGGCAGTCCAGGTTGATCGCGCTCAGCTTCATCTGCGGGGGCATGGCACCTCCGGGTCGGAACGGCCGAAGACCGGCTGACGGGTCTTTGCGCTGCACACCTTAGGGGGTTCCGGTGCCCCGCCCCCGGCTACGGCGTCAGCACGACCTGCCGAAGGGGCCGACGCCTGACCGTGGGCGAGTGGTGTCCCCGTTCAGCCGGCACACCAGCTCCCGGCCTCGCCGGACGCGCGGCCGCGCACGGCGGCGACCCCGCGCGCGAGGGCGCCCGGCGCCACTCCTCGTCGGCCACGGTCTTCGGCGGCGGGCGGTCACGTCACCCCGCGCCGGACTCGTCCGGCGGGTGTGGGGTTTGCGTCGTCGCGGTGCTGCGTGGGGGCGGTGCCCAGGACGGGCGCCACACTTGCCCGGGGAGCGGTGGCAGGCTCCCGAAGTGGTCGAGGACCGCGCGGAGTCCGGGGTGCGGGGCGGCTCGGGGGAGGATCAGCGAGAGCGGGTACGCGAGTGTCGGGTTCACGATCGGGATGCGGCGCAGGTCGTGGCCGGCCGGCCAGAGGTACCGGTCGCGCGAGCCCACGAGGGTCGCGACGTCGGCGGAGTCCGCGAGGACGTCGAGCAGCACCTCGTTGCCGAAGTTCGGCCCGGCGGCGTCGACACGGAGGCCGAAGTGGGTGGCCAACTCCTCGTAGAACTCGCCCCATTCGCTGCGCGGCGCGATGCCCGGCACCCAGATCCGGTGCGGGCGCAGCTGGGACGGGGTCAGGGTGCGCGACGAGGCCAGCGGGTGGCGCGGGCCGACGAGGAGTTCCAGCGGGGAGTCGAACGCGTGGATCATGCGCAGTTCGCGCGGCAGGTCGGCCGGGTCGGTGACCGAGCGGAACGAGGCGTCGACGTCGCCGGCCTGGACGGCGGCGACCGCCAGGCGCGGATCGTTCACCCTGAGGGTCACCACGTCCAGATCGGTCTCGGGGTGCGAGCTCCAGTAGTCGTGCAGGAGGACGGCCTGCGCCGACCGCAGGCCGAGGACGTCGATCCGCAGGGCCCGCGAACCCGGCCGGATCGCGGCGACCGCGCGGTCGACGCCCGCGACGACGGCCCTGGCGTGCGGCAGGAAGGCCTGGCCGTCGAGTGTCGGCTCGACCCCTCGCGCGGTACGGGTGAACAGGCGGACGCCGAGTTCGCGCTCCAGGGCCGCGACCCGCTTCGACACGGCCTGCTGTGTGACGCCGAGCTCGTCGGCCGCGTGCCGCAGCTGCCCCAGCTCCGCCGCACGGACGAACGACCGCACCGCCTCGGTATCCATGAGTCCAGCCTAGCTCTGCCCAACCATTGGTTGTGTCACTCGCGAGGGATGGTTGTTTGATCAGGGGATGGTGAGGCTGGTGGGATGTCTGGAGTCGACCATTGGTTGTGCGCCGGAGCCCCGGAGCCCGCCCTGGAGCCCTGGAGCCAGGCGGCCAGGTGGCCAGGTGGCCAGGTGGCCGGCGCGCGGGATCGAGCGAGATCGAGTGGAGGGCGGAGCCGGATGCGCGTGGGGCTGGGACGCGGTGCGCGCGGCGGGCCGGACGGCACGGCGCGCCCCGTCGGGCCGGGAAACGGTGCCCACCTCGTCGGGCTGGGACGCGGTGCGCGTGTGCGGCTGGGGCGCGAGTTCGACTGGCTGTGGTCCGCCTATGCCGTCAGTACGTACGGGACGTGGACCGCCTTCGGCGCGTTCCCGCTCATCGCGGTCCGGGTGCTGCACTCCTCGGCCTTCGCCGTGTCGCTCCTGGAGGCGGCCGGGCTCGCCGTCGCGGCCGTCGTCGCGTTCTCGCTCGGGCCGTGGGTCGAGCACCGGGCCAAGCGGCCGGTGATGATCGCGATGGACCTGGTCCGGTTCGCCGCTATGGCGAGCGTCCCGGTCGCGTACGTCCTCGGCCTGCTCTCCTACGGCCAGCTGCTGGCCGTCTCGGTCGTCTCCGGGGCCGCGAACCTCGCCTTCACCGCCGCGTCCGGCGCGTATCTGAAGTATCTCGTACCTCGCGGGCAACTCCTCGTGGCGAGTGGGAGGTTCGAGGGCACGAGCTGGGTGGCGACCGCGGTGGGGCCGCCCCTCGGCGGTGCGCTGACCGGGGTGCTCGGCCCGGTCGTCACCGTCCTGGCCGACGCCCTCAGCTACCTGCTGTCCGCGTTCGGGGTCCTGCGCATCCGCGGCGGCGACGTCGCGGCGCCCCGTGCGGAGGCCGGCGGGCCGCGTGGGGCCCGTCTTCTGGGCGGCTGGCGGTTCATCCTGCGCGATCGCACCCTGCGGGGCCTGTTCCTCAACTCCGTCCTGGTCGGCGGCCTGATCATGGCCACAGCCCCGCTCCTGTCCGTCCTCCTGCTGGGCCAGTACCACTTCCCCGCCTGGCAGTACGGTCTCGCCTTCGGCGTCCCGGCGCTCGGCGGCTTCGTGGGCGCCCGCCTCTCCGCGCGCCTCGTGGCCCGCTACGGCCAGGACCGGGTCATGTACGTCTCCGGCTGGCTGCGGTCGGTCTTCCCGCTCGGCCTCGTGTTCGTCCGTCCCGGCGTCCCGGGCCTGCTCGTGGTGATCGTGGTCGAAGGTCTGCTGATCACCAGCATGGGGGTCTTCAACCCGATCTACGCGACCGAACGACTGCACCGCACTCCCGCGGACCACGCCGCCCGGATCCTCAGTACGTGGAGCGCCGTCGGCAAACTCCTCCAGGCCGCCCTGATGGTGGTGTGGGGCGCTCTCGCGACCCTGACCAGCCCACTGGCCGCGATCGCCCTGTCCGGCGTCCTCCTGCTCGCCACCCCGCTCCTGCTGCCCGGACGGCCCCGCCCGACCGCCGCCGCGCCCGCCGAGCCGGCCAAGGCCACCGAGCCCGACGCGCCGACCTCGCCGACCTCGCCGACCTCGCCGACCGAGGAGGCCCGGTCCGCCTGACGAGGCCCGGTCCGCCTGACGAGGCAGGTCCCTGGCCTCCGCCCGGCACAACTGCTGTGCTTGGCTCCATGGACAACGCATCCACCGGCCGCGCGCCGGCGATCTACGACCACATCGGCATCGGGTACAGCCATGTCCGGGTCCCCGATCCCCGGCTGCACGCGCTGATCAGCGGGGCCCTGTCGGGCGCCCGCACCGTCGTCAACGTCGGCGCGGGCGCCGGTTCCTACGAGTCCGAGGACGCCGAGGTGACGGCGGTCGACCCCGCGCAGGTCATGCTCGACCAGCACCCGGGGGCCGTGAAGGTGAAGGCCAGTGCGGAGCAACTGCCCTTCCCCGACGCTTCCTTCGACGCGGCGATGGCGGTCATGACCATCCACCACTGGCCCGACCCGCATCGCGGGCTCGCCGAGCTGCGCCGCGTCGCCCGCAGGCAGGCCGTCTTCACCTGGGACCCCGCACACGAGCCCCGACTGTAGCTGCTCGACGAGTACTTGCCGGAGATCCGCGAGATGGAGCACGCCCGCTTCGCCCCGCTCACCGAGGTCGCCGAGGCGCTCGGCGCGCACACCGTGCTGCCCTTCGACGTCCCGCACGACTTCACGGACGGCTTCCAGATCGCCTACTGGCGCCGGCCCGAGTTCTTCCTCGACCCGGTCGTCCGGCAGGCCAGCTCCACTTTCGCGCAACTGCCCGCCTCCGTCGTGGAACCGGCGATGGCCCGCCTGCGCGCCGACCTCGACTCCGGCGCCTGGCACCGCCGCCACGCCGACCTGCTCGCCCGGGAGACGATGGACTACGGCTACCGGCTGCTCATCGCCGGGGAGTGAGGCGGCTCCTTCGTGCGAGGCCGGTGCGCCTGACGCGCCGCCGCCGCGCTCGGTGTGCCCGACGGGGCACGGGCCTGCGGGGCGGGTTCCGCGCGCGTGGGGCGCTGCCGAGTTCGCGACTGAAGCCGGTCAGTGGGTAGACGCGCTACAGGGGCGGCACGTCGTGCGCTTCCCTGCGTCAGGAGCCCGTCCGCATCCATCTCGCGGAGCGTCTGCGTCAGGGTCTTCTCGCTGAGGCCCGGCAGCCTGCGGCCGGTTCAACCAGGCCTGTCGGTTCAGGGCCCGGGGCACGTCTCGGACGGGCCGGTGGGACACCGCCCCGTCCGCCGCTCAACCGCCGCCCGGGCCGCTACGGCGCGCCGTCCGTCCCGTTCCCCGCCGGGGGCGGGGCGTGGCCCGAGTGCTCCAGGTCGAGGGCTACGGTGCGGACCGCGTGGACGATCGGCAGCAGTCTGCGGCCGAACGGGGTGAGCGCGTACACCGTCGACTGCCTGCTTCTCGACTCCGTCACCCGGCTGACGACGCCCGCGTCGACGAGCTTGCGCAGCCGGCTGGTCAGGGTGACCGCGTTCACCTTCGGGATCGCTCGCTGGAGTTCGTTGAAGCGCAGCTCGGAGTCCTCCAGCGTCATGACGACTGCCAGCGTCCACAGGTCGCCGACGACCGACAGGATCTCCATGCACCGCGCTGTCCCGGGGTCCTCCGCCTGCTCCATGACGCCCATCATCCTAGACCGCCGTGCTAGCTTGACCAGTAAGCATTCTTTAGCGGTTGCGTGGTTGCTGGTTTCACTCGCTCACTGGTTCCCGTAAGGATGGTGTCCGCCCTCATGAGGCTCACGATTTTCGGCGCGACGGGACGGATGGGCCGGCTGCTGGTGCGGCAGGCCCTCGACGCGGGGCACGAGATCACCGCATACGCCCGGACGCCCGCCAAACTCGGCATCACCCACCCTGAACTCCGCGTGATACACGGAGAGTTGGACGACGAATCGGCGATCCTCGAAGCGGTCCGCACCGCGCACACGGTCATCGAGGGGGTCGGCTCGGAGAGCGCCGCCACCCGCCGGATCATCGCCGCCATGGACTCGGCGGGCGTGCGCCGGTTCGTGGTCGTGTCCACGTGCAGCGCCCCCGACCCGCAGGACCGGCCCGACCTGAAGGTGCGGGCCCTCGTCCGGCTGGTCAGGACGGCGGCGCCCCGGCCCTGGGCCGAGGTGCGGGCGGCGGCGGAGGCGGTACGCGCGAGCGGCCTGGACTGGACGCTGGTCCGCGTGGCCAGACTGAACGACGAGCCCGCCACCGGCGACGTCAGGGCCGGGTACTACGGCCACGGCGTCGTGGGGCTCTCGATCAGCCGGGCCGACATGGCGGCCTTCCTGCTCGGCCGGGCCACTGACGGGACCTACGTGCGCGCGGCACCGGCCATCAGCAACTGAAGTCCAGGGACGCCCCGTTGCGTGTCGGCGGCGCCCCGTCCCCGCATGTCCCGCAATTCCGTCGCTGTCGGCGCTCCCACCCGGCACAATCTCCCGTATGGAGCGCTGGGTGCGGATGGCGAAGCGGCTGACCTCCGAGGTCGACGGGGTGGTCGGGGTGTGTCTCGGGGGCAGCCGGGCGCGCGGGGCGCACGCCCCGGACTCCGACGTCGACCTCGGGCTGTACTACCGCGGCCCGCTGGACACCGGGGCCCTGCGCCGGATCGCCCGCGACCTCACCGGGGAGCACGTCGAGGCCACCGAGCCCGGCGGCTGGGGCCCCTGGGTGGACGGCGGGGCGTGGCTCACGGTCGACGGGACGCGGGTCGACTGGATCTACCGGGACCTCGACCGCGTACGGCGCGTCCACGAGCAGTGCGAGGCGGGGCGGTTCGAGGTGGGGACCCAGCCGGGGCATCCACTCGGTTTCTACTCCCCTACGTACGTGGGCGAGTTGGTGCTCGGGCGGGTGCTGTCCGATCCCGACGGGGAACTGGGCGGGCTGCGCTCGGTGGCGAGCCGCTACCCGGCCGCGCTGTCCGCCGCACTCGTCGACAACATGCGGTGGGAGGCCCCGTTCATCCTCGGCGGGGCCCGCAAGGGGGCCGCGCGCGGGGACGGCTTCTACGTCGCCGGGTGCCTGTTCCGCGCGGTCGGGCTGCTCGTCCAGGGACTGCACGCGGGCTCGGGCACCTGGGTGCTCAACGAAAAGGGCGCCGTCCGGTCGGCCGGTGAACTCCCGCTCGCACCACCCCACTTCGCCGCCCGCGCACACGCCGTGTTCGCCTCCCTCGGCACCACCGCGGACACGCTGGACCCCGCCCTCGACGAGGCGGACCGCCTCACGGCCGAGGCGTGCCGGGCGCTGGGCGTCTGACCTCGGGCGCTGGGCATCTCGGCCCCTCGGCCCGGACGGCGAAGGTTCGGACGGCGATGGTTCCGGACGGCGATGGTTCCGGACGGCTGGGCAGTCACGGGGAAAGACCCGTTCGCTGCACGGCTCGTTCACGTCGCGAGGGCCCCGGCACGTCGCAAAGGCCCCCGGTTTCCGCCGTGAAGGCTCCGGTTCACGTCGTAAAGGCCCCCCGATTTACGCCGTGAAGGCTCCCGCCGCGCCCGCGAGCGCCGCCGCGCGGGCCGCGCGGGCGGGCAGGTCCGGGGCGGGGGCGGTGCGCAGCAGGACGAGTTCGTGGTAGAGCGGGGCGGTTCCCGCCACGAGCAGCCGCCGCGCCTCGGTGCCGGGCGGGAGTTCGCCGCGCCGTACGGCCCGCTCGACGACGGGCGCGCAGCGCAGGTACCGGTCCGCCCAGAATCGGCGCAGCGCCTCCGCGGCCTGGGCCGACCTGAAGGAGGCCGCTATCAGGGCCCGCGTCACCGGCGGGTTCTCGGCGAGGCCCGCGAGCACCTCCTCGTTGAGCGCGGTCAGATCGCCCTCCAGCGAGCCGGTGTCACGGGGCTGCCAGTCGTCGCCGCCCGCCGCGTCGAACACGTCCGCCAGCAGGCCGCCGATGTCCCGCCAGCGCCGGTAGACGGACGTCCGGTGCACCCCGGCACGTTGCGCCACCGCGTCGACGGTGAGGGCGTCGTAGCCCCGTTCCACGAGCAGCGCGCACACCGCCTCCAGGACCTGGGCGCGTACCCGCGCGCTACGGCCGCCGGGGCGGCGTACGGGCTCGCCGGCCTGATCAGGTGCGTTCACGGACCAATTCCATTGCTCGGCGGACGGGACACGTGCCATCATCCTAGGCCGTTAAAGCTACGGATGTCGCTATAGCCTTTCGGAGGCAGTCATGCCCGCTCCCCCGGGTCCTGTGCCCGCTGCTCCGCCCCCGATGCACGGTTCCGTCCGGCGGGTGGCCGTACGGCGGGTGCGCGTGGACGAGGCCGGCTCGGGACCGTACTCGGTCGCCGCAGGGGCGGACGGAGCGGTGTGGTGCACCTTGGTCCACGCCGGACGCGTCGGCCGACTCGCTGTCGGTGGAGGTGAGTTCACGTCCTACGCCCTCGACGATCCGGGCTGCCGGCCCTCCGTCCTGACCCCCGGTCCCGACGGGGCGCTGTGGTTCACGCGGGGCGGCGATCACCGCATCGGGCGCGTCGACACCGGCGGCCGGTCCCGGTCGTACGACCTGCCCGCCCCCGGCTGCGGGCCGTACGGGATCGCTCCCGGCCCCGACGGCGCCCTGTGGTTCACGGAACTGAGCGGCGACCGGATCGGGCGGATCACCACGGGCGGGGTGGTCCGGGAGTTCCCGCTGCCCGGCCCCGGGGCCCGTCCGCACGCCATCACCCCGGGTCCGGACGGCCGTTGCTGGTTCACCGAGTGGGCGAGCGGGCGGGTCGGCGCCATCGACCCGGAGGGACGCGTCGAACGGTTCGGACCACTGGGCGAAACGGACTCGGAACCGCACGGACTGTGCTTCGCCCCGGTCGAAGGGGCCGCCGGTGCGGGCGGGCGCCTCGGTCTGTACGTCGCCCTGGAGGCCGGGGAGATCGCGGTGGTGGAGACCGGGCACGGCGGCGAGGGCCGGGGCCGCGCCGGCACCCCGGTCTGAGTGCGGGCGGGTGGCGCCGCACCTGCCGGACACGCTGACGTGCACCGCGTGATGACGGAGCTGGGCGCCCGCGGCCGCGCCCAACCGTTCGTCATCGCCTGCCGGACGGGCCCGGTCCGGACGACTCCACCCGCACCGCACCGCGCCGTGACCACGGGCGCCGGGCGGGCCGGTCCGGGCAGGGCGGGACCGCCCGCCGGTACGGACCGGACCGGGAGGCCGGCCCGACAGGGCTGGGGGAGCCAGCCGGACCGGGCCCCGGACCATTGACGGAGCAGTGACCTTCGGCGGACGATCAACCCTGACCTGACTAACCTGGTTCTGCCGCACCCCAGTTGGGCTCCCACCCGTGGGCGCGGCGGCGGCCGGGGCTCCGGCAGGAGCCACCACCACGGTGAACGAACGGGGAATCGGCATGCGCGGGAAGCGGCTCGGGAAAACCGACGTGGAGATCACCGAGGTCGGGTTCGGCGGCGGACCCCTCGGCGGGCTGTTCCAGGAGGTGGCCGAGGACACGGCCGCCGAGGCGCTGGAGGCCGCGTGGGCCGGTGGTGTCCGCTACTTCGACACCGCGCCGCACTACGGCATCGGCCAGTCGGAGCGCCGCGTCGGCGCGTTCCTGCGCACCCTGCCCCGGGACACCTTCACCTTCTCCACCAAGGTCGGCCGGCTCCTCGTCCCGCAGGACCCGGCGGGCGGGCTCGACGGCGCCTTCAAGGTGCCCGCCACGCATCGCAGGGTCTGGGACTTCACGCGGGACGGCATCCGCCGCAGCGTCGAGGACTCCCTGGGCAGGACCGGCCTGGACCGCATCGACGTGCTCTACCTGCACGACGCGGAGGACCACTTCGAGGACGCGCTGCGCGAGGGCTTCCCCGCCCTCGCGGAACTGCGCGCCGAGGGCGTGGTCGGCGCCGTCGGGGCCGGTATGCACGACGACGCGAAGCTCAGCACGCTCGTCCGGGAGACCGACACCGACGTCGTCATGCTGTCCGGCCGGTGGACCCTGCTGGAGCAGCGCGCGCGGACCGGCCTGTTGCCGCTGTGCGCCGCCCGGGGCGTGTCGGTCGTCGCGGCCTCCGTGTTCAACTCCGGTGTGCTCGCGGCCCCGCAGCCGCCCGCGGACGCCTCGTACGACTACGCCCCGGCCACCCCCGGCCTCCTCCAGCGGGTCCGCAGGATCGCCGAGGTCTGCGAGGCCCACGGTGTGAACCTCCCCCAGGCAGCGATGGCCTTCCCGCTGCGGCACCCGGCCGTCGCGGGCATCGTCCTCGGCATGCGGACGGCCGCCGAGGTACGCACGAACCTGTCGGGTTTCGGCGTGGACGTACCGGACGCGCTGTGGCCGGACCTGCGCGCGGCGGGGCTGATCCTGGACCTGTGAGCGCTTGAGAGCATGAGCTTCTCAGCGTCTCAGCGTCCGGGCCGGTCCCCTGGCAGGATCGGCCCCATGAGCGACGACAGCGAGCGCAACGGGACCGGGGAAGAGCGGAAGGACGGCCGTCCCGACGTCGGCGGGACACGCGAGGGCGGGACACGCGGGGGCGCAGCACCCGGGGCGGGCCCGCGCCTCACCGTCGTCCTCGGCGACATCACCCGGCAGGACACGGACGCGCTCGTCAACGCGGCCAACTCCTCCCTCCAGGGCGGCGGCGGCGTGGACGGCGCGATCCACCGCGCGGCCGGCCCCGAACTCGCCCGCGCGGGGCGGGACATCGCCCCCTGCGGGTCGGGCGACGCGAAGGCCACGGGCGCGTACCGGCTGGACCCGCCGGTACGGCACATCATCCACACGGTGGGCCCGGTGTGGCACGGCGGCGGCAAGGGGGAACGCGCGGCGCTCGCCTCGTGCTACCGCCGCTGCCTGGAGGTGGCCGAGGAACTCGGCGCCCGCAGCCTCGCCTTCCCCGCCATCTCGACGGGCGTCTACGGCTTCCCCGCCACCGAGGCGGCCCGCATCGCCGTCGACACGCTGCGCTCCACACCGACCGAGGTGACGGACGTCCGGCTCATCGCCTTCGACCAGTCGGCGTACGACCTGCTGTCCGCAGCGCTGTCCTGACCGGCGGGACGGGTACGGAGGACCGGGGCGGCACCCGCGTGGTGGTGCGCAGCACGGCGTACGAAGAGGCACGAAGGCGAACAGGGTGCCGACATCCTCGGCCACCACCCACGGCGCGACGCTCGCACACCTCTCGGGCGCGCCGCTCCCCGCCGCTGGGGTGCCGAACGCCGGCCCGCTGGAGGACGGCTCCGGCCCCCGGCACGGCGACGAGACCTCTCGCCGGTCCGACGCGGACGCAGGGGCGGGCGCGGGCGCGGCACTACGGTTCGGTTGCCCCGTTTGAGTGAAATATGCTACCTCGTACGGAAGTTGAACGTTTCCTCGCGTTTACTCTCCGGCCATGGTCACGTCCCCGCACGAGGCGTCTCACCGGATCTTCCAGGACCGGCCCGAGCTCCTCTCGCCCGTCTTCCGCATCCTCGACGTCCCGCTTCCACCGAAGATCACCGTCGATGTCCTGTCCGCAGACGTCACGGAGATCCGCCCCCTCGAACGCCGGGTCGACAGCGTGCTGCGCGTGTCCCCGTCCACCGGGGAGGAGTTCCTGCTCGCCATCGAGGCACAGGGACGCCGCGACAAGGCGAAACCGGCGACCTGGGCGTACTACCTCGCCTACCTCATGGCCAAGTACGAGTGCCCCGCACTGCTCCTGGTCGTCTGCCAGGACCGGGGCACGGCCACGTGGGCCTCGGCCCCGGCCCACCTGGGAACGGACGGGTGGTCCGCTCTGATCCTGCGGCCACTCGTCCTCGGCCCCGACAACGTGCCCGTCATCACCGACCCGGCCGAGGCGGCCAGCGATCTGGCACTCGCCTCGTTCTCCGCGATGACACACGCCCGGCACCGGCAGGTACCGGACATACTGGAAGCACTGTCCGAGGCGCTGAGCCTGGCGGACCCCGAGTCCGTCAAGTACTACTCCGAACTACTGGAAGTCGGCCTGGGGCACACCCCGGCCCGAGACACATGGAGGAAGCTGATGCCAGGCACCTACTTTCCCGGGCGGGGGACCCTCATCGAGGAGACCTACCTCGAAGGAAGGGGCGAGGGGCGCGAGGAAGGCAGAGCCGAAGGGGTCGCGCTCTCCGTTCTGCGTATTCTCCGGCTTCGCGGGGTCGACGTGCCCGAGCCGGTGAGTGCACGCGTCCTCGCCTGCACGGACCGCCCGACGCTCGACGGCTGGCTCGACCGCGCCCTCACCGCCGGCCGCGTCGAGGACCTGTTCACCGACGCCGAGGAGCCGGCCCCGGCCACCGGCCCCCGCTGACGTTCCGGGCGCCGTTCCTCCCGTACCGGATCATCCGCCAGTGGACGAATTGTTACGCTGTGCCCATGACCGCCATGTCGCCGCGCCGTTCCGCACCGGACCTCTCGTACCTGCTCGACCACACCAGTCACGTACTGCGGACCCAGATGGCCGCCGCGCTCGGCGAGGTCGGGCTCACCGCGCGGATGCACTGCGTGCTCGTGCACGCCCTGGAGGCGGAGCGCACACAGGCCCAGCTCGCCGAGCTCGGGGACATGGACAAGACGACCATGGTCGTCACCGTCGACGCGCTGGAGCGGGCCGGGCTCGCCGAGCGACGGCCTTCCAGCGTCGACCGGCGCGCCCGGATCATCGCCGTCACCCCCAAGGGCGCCGAAGTCGCCGCGCGCAGCCAGGAGATCGTGGACCACGTCCACACCGAGGCCCTCGCCTCGCTCCCACAGAAGCCCAGGGAGGCCCTGCTCTCCGCACTGACCTCCCTGACGGAGGGGCACCTCGCCGACGTCACCGAGGCGCCACCGGTCACGCGCGGGAGCGCCAGGCGGCCACGGCAGTAGCAGTAGGAGCCGCCGCCCGCACGACACCTCCCCGCATAACGCCTTCCCGCGCCCCCCACCTCGACCCGTCATAGATAGTCTGCAACGGGACCATCTGCTACGGTCGCTCCTGTCGTTCTTCCTTCCCCCTTCCTCCCTTCGGGGTCTCTGACAGGAGAACCGTGTCCGCTTCCGTGGAACCGTCACCCGCACAGCCACTCCCCCCTCCCCTTCGGGGCAGTACTCAGGTCCCCTCACCCGCGCCCCGCCGCCGGCTCGCGCTCGCCGTTCTCGCCGGGTCCGGGCTGATGACGGTGCTCGACGGGAGCATCGTCACCGTCGCCATGCCGACGCTTCAGCGGGATCTCGGTTTCGGTGCGGCCTCGCTGAGCTGGGTCGTCAACGCGTACCTGCTGGCCTTCGGGGGTCTTCTGCTGCTCGCCGGGCGGCTGGGGGACCTGGTGGGGCGGCGCAAGGTGTTCCTGACCGGGATCGGGCTGTTCACGGCCGCCTCCCTCTTCGCGGGGACGGCCGGTTCCCCGGCCGCGCTGATCGTGGCCCGCGCCCTGCAGGGCGTCGGCAGCGCTCTGGCCTCGGCGGTCGCGCTCGGGATCCTGGTCACGCTGTTCACCGGACGCCGTGAACGGGCGGGCGCGCTGGCCGTGTTCGCGTTCACGGGCTCGGTGGGCGCCTCCCTCGGACAGGTGCTCGGCGGGGTGCTGACCGATGCCCTCGGCTGGCACTGGATCTTCCTCATCAACCTGCCGATCGGGGTGGCCGTCGTGCTCGGGGCGCTGCGCTCCCTGCCCGCCGACACCGGGCCGGGGCTGCGGGCGGGCGCCGACGCGCCCGGGGCCCTGCTCGTCACCGCCGGTCTCGTGCTCGGCATCCACGACGTGGTCAACGTCGAGACGTACGGGTGGACTTCGGCCCGGACGCTGGGCCTGGGCGCGCTCGCGCTGCTGCTGCTCGCCGGCTTCTTCGTACGGCAGGCGCGAGCCCGTACGCCGCTCATGCCGCTGCGGGTGCTGCGGTCCCGGGCGGTGGCCGGCGCGAACCTGGTGCTGATGCTGACGGTCGCCGCGATGTTCGCCTTCCAGATCGTGCTCGCGCTGTACCTCCAGCAGGTGCTCGGATACGGGGCGACGGCGAGCGGTCTCGCGATGCTGCCCGCCGCCCTGGCCATCGGGGTCTTCTCGCTCGGGGTCTCCGCGCGGCTCAACGCGCGCTTCGGTGAACGTCGTGTCGTCCCCGCCGGGCTCGTCCTCCTCATCGCCCTGCAACTGCTGCTGAGCCGGATACCGGTGGACGCCCAGTACCCCGTGCACGTATTGCCGTTGCTGCTGCTCGCCGCCGGGTTCGGGCTCGCGCTGCCCGGACTGACCGCGCTCGGCATGTCGGGGGCGGGGCCCGCCGACGCGGGGCTGGTGTCCGGGCTGTTCAACACCTCGCAGCAGATCGGCATGGCGCTGGGCGCGGCCGTCCTCACGACGCTCGCCGCCGGGCGGACCGAGCGCCTGCGGGCCGGGGGCCACGGGGCGGCCGAGTCCCTCGCGGGCGGCTACCACCTGGCGTTCACGGTCGGCGCGGGCCTGCTGACCGCCGCCCTCCTCGTGACCCTCACCGTCCTGCGTCGGCACACGCCCCCCGAACTCTCCGAGCCCTCCGCGACGTCCACGGTCTCCGCGCCCGCGAAGTCCGGGACGGCCTGAGCCGCACCGGTGAGTCGTCCGGTGACCCGCGTCCCGGGAAACGCTGTTGACTCTCTCCCTGGGTGAGGTCTCAGCATCGCCGGGGTGATGAACCTCTACGCGAGCGAACTCCTGATGCGCGCCAGGGCCTCCGATCTCCGCCGACGGGCGGAGGCCGAACGTCTCACGCGGGCCGCGCGGCACCGCCCGCCCCGCGCCCACCCCCGCCGCCCGTCCCTCCTCCGTGCCCTTGTCAGGGGTTCACGCCGCCTGGTAGGCAGGGCGGGCCCGTCCACCGGCCGGACCCCGGTCTGAGCCCGCCCCGCCCCCGTCCGAAGGAAACCGCCGTGCCCGCACCCCGCACCCTGTACGTCGTCCGCCATGCCGAGGCCACTCCGGACGAGTCCGGACTGACCGAGGCCGGGCGGCGGCAGGCGCGGCTGCTCGGGGAGCGGCTGCGGGAGGTGCCCTTCTCCGTCGTGCGCCACGGACCGCTGCCGCGCGCCGTGGAGACCGCCCGCCTCGTCGCCGAGTCCGCCGGGGCGGGCCGGGCCGGTCAGCTGCCGCTGGAGCAGTCGGAGGAGGCCGGCGACTACGTACCGCACCTGCCCACGCGGGCCGAGCTGCCCGCCGACGCCGCCGGGGCTTTGATGGACTGGCTCGCGGACACCACCGCGCAGGAGGCGGAGACGGGGGCGGCGCTCGCCAAGGAGGCGCTGCGCCGGTTCACCGGGCCCGTCGAAGGGGACCTGCCCCGCCACGAACTCCTCGTCACCCACGCCTTTCTCGTGAGCTGGCTGGTACGGGACGCACTCGACGCCCCCGCGTGGCGCTGGATGGGCCTCAACCAGGCCAACACCGGCCTGACCGTGCTCCGTTACGCTCCCGGGCGGCTGCCCTCCGTCCTCGTCCACAACGACCTCGCGCACCTGCCCGCCGAGTTGCGGTGGACGGGCCACTCCCCGGAACTGCATGTCTGACGCGTCCGGCGCGTTCCCCGCCCTTCCTGAGCCACCCGTCCCGCCCGTCCCGCCCGGCTGGACGCCCGTACGGCCGCTCACAGCGGGGCACCGAGACGGTCGTGCCGCCGGCTGAATCCGGCAGAGGCCGCCTCGACGCTCGATCTGCCACCTGCCACCTGCCGACGGCTTCGAAGCCTGTCTGGTCTCCGGCGGGATCCCGCTCATCGCGGAGGAACGGCCCGGGGGCGCCGGACTGCCGCTGTCCGCGGCGCAAGGGCGCACGAAGCGGTCCTGCGCCACCCGGCACTGTGACCCAGGTCTCACGATGTGTGTGCAGCACACGAGACCGCTTTCCCGTCGAGGAGGGTGACAGGAAGGGAGGGGGAGTGTGGACCTGGCAACTGAGCACGATGTCCGTACTGAACGCAGCGAACCCGGGCCGACAGAGCCGGAGTCGGGGTCGGAACACGACTTCAACGACTTCGTCGTGGCCCGGTCGGCCGTACTGTTCCGCGGGGCCCTCATATTGACGGGAAACCGCGAGGCCGCGGAGGACCTGGTCCAGGAGACCCTGGAGCGGGCCTGCCGCAAATGGCGCACCATCGCCGCCAAGGACGCTCCGGACGCCTACGTGCGGCGGATCATGGTGAACCTGGCCAACGACCGGTGGCGGAAGTTCCGTCGCACGGTCCCGGACCAGGACGGCGGCGACCGTGCCGCCCCCGGGGACCAGTACGGGCAGGTGGACACGAGGGACCAGTTGGTCCGAGCCCTCCAGGGTCTGCCGATGCGTATGCGGACGGTCGTGGTACTGCGGTACTTCCACGATCTGTCGGATGACGAGATCGCGGCCGACCTGAGGATCTCACGGAGCACTGTGCGCTCCCAGCTCACTCGCGGTATCGACAAGCTCAGAGCCCGGTTTCCCGCATCCTCCGGCCCTTCGCCACAGCAGCCCACAGAAGGAACCCGATGAGCTCACACGGTTCGCGGCCTTCTGGCTGCTCCCCCTTCGAGCAGGAACTGGTGAACGCCATGAACGACTTCGTGAACGCCGCCGAGAAGCCGCACTTCGACACGGCCACCATCGCGCGCGGGGCCCGCCGCAAGCGGGCCACGGCCATCGCGGGCATCGCCACCGCCCTCGTCGTGGCGGGCGCAGGCACCGCCCTGGCCTTCGGCGCGGTCGGCAACGACGCGCACACCGCGCGGCCGGCCGCCACGGCCACCGTCAGCAGCACCACGGTGCTGTACGGCTCCATCAACGGCAAGACCGTCACCGTCCCGCTGGCCGACATGGACTCCATCGAAGCCAGGAGGGCCCTCGTCAGCCACCGGCTCACGCCCGACTTCACCCGGGCCCACGTGGCCGGCTGCAAGCCGGCCACGGTCATCTCGGTCTCGCCGCACGCCCCGACGGTCGTCCGCGCGGGTGGCACGGTCCACGTAACCACCTGCGCCGGCTGACGCCGGCAGAAGCGATGCCTGAACGCTGAGCCCGGCCGCGGTCGCTGACCGGCTGACTCGACCACGCGTTGCCCGCGCATGGTCCCGACCGCGCGTTGCCCGCGCATTTCGACGAATGCGCCCTGCCGTCCGGGTGACAACCGTTCGCGCCGTCCTCATCCGGCGCCCGTCGGGTTCCATACCTGACCCCGTGGACAGGAGACAGCCGAGACGAACGGTGCGTGGCGCAGTGCGCGGAGAGAATCCCGTGTCCCTTCGGCATCGCGTTGCCGCCGGATGCTGCGCCCTGCTGCTCCTCGCCGTGGCTTCGGGCGTGACTGCCAGGGCGGCTTCCTCCTCCGGCGACGGCCGTTCCGACCGGCTCGACCCGCGGATCACGGAGATCATGCGGAAGCCGGACCACCCCACCGCCCAGTGGGTCCTGCTCCAGCAGGACCCGGACAGCGGGCGGGTCGTGCACAGCCGGTTCGCCGAGCAGTTCTTCGTCCCCCGGGCGGTGGCCAAACCGTTCGGTACCTCAGGGGCGTGGAACACCCTTGGCGGCGACCAGCGCTTCAAGAGGCCGGTCTACGCGGTCGGCGAGCGCCGCGGAAGCACGCTGACGGCGATCTCGGCCTTGTCGCCCAGGGTGATCTCACCCTGGGCGGCAGGACCCGTCCCGACGGCACGGTCGACTACACCGACCTCGATCACACGTACGCCAACGACTTCCCCGGCGCCACGCTCACGCCGCAGAACCCGCTCGCCGGGATCGACCGGATCGCGCAGCAGGTGTGGCGTTCCGGCATCAGCCGCGTCGCAGGGGACGTGATCGTCGACGAGCGGCTCGGCCTGTACGGACGCCCCGCGCCTCACCGCACCACCGCACCCCCCGCTCCCAGCGGTGAGGGGCCCGCGTGCACGATCTCCAGGCCGGAGACCGCGCGGGTCAGCGCCACGTACAGCCGGTGGCCGCCGCGTTCCTCCGCCGCGCGCACCCCGTCGGGGTCGACGACCACCACGTGGTCGTACTCCAGGCCCTTGGCGAGGCTCACGGGGAGGAGGACGAGCCGGGAGGGCGGGTCGTCCTCCGGGGCCGAGGGGCTGAGCCCGGCCCCGGTGAGCACCGCACGCAGCCGGTCCACCGCGTGGTCGGCGGCGATCACGGCGACCGCGCCCTCGTGGGCGAGGGCCCTGCGGACGGCCGGGGCCACCGTCTCGGCGGCGTACGGGTCGGGGGCCCGGGTCAGCGTCAGCTCGCCGCCCGCGCGCAGTGACCGGGCCGGGGTCAGGTCCACGCCGAGCTGCGGGAGGAGCCGGCCCGCGAGTTCGAGGACCTCGGCGGGGACCCGGTAGCCCGTGGTCAGCTCGGTGACCACGGTGTCCGGGCGGCCGAGGCCCGCGAGCAGGGCGGGCCAGTCGCGCGCCGCCCACGGTGTCGTGCCCTGCGCGAGGTCGCCGAGGACGGTCAGCGAGCCCTGGCCCAGGCGGCGGGCGATCGCGCGGCACTCCATCGGGGAGAGGTCCTGCGCCTCGTCCACCACGATGTGCCCGTAGGTCGCGGGGTGTTCCATCAGCCCCGCGACCTCGTCGAGGAGCAGGAGGTCTGCGGCGCTCCACGCGGTGCGGCGCCGGGTGATCGCCCGCTGTTCCGCCTCGGTCAGCAGGCCCTCGGCGTACCGGCCGGGCTCCGCGAGCAGCGCGGACACGACCTCCTGCGGCCGGACGCGCGGCCACACGGAGTCGAGGTACGCGGCCACCGGGCGGCAGCGGCCCGTGCGGCGCTCCCAGGCCGCCGTACGCGGGCCGGACCGGCGCTCCGCCCGCGACCGGACGGCGGCCACGACCCGGCTGCGCACCCGCTCCCTGCCCACCAGGTACGGCGGGCCCTCCGCGCGCACCGCCCTTAGCAGCGCGTCGAGTTCGGCGCCGGGGACCCGCCACCGGTACGAGCCGTCCGGGACGACCAGGGGCGGCACCTCGGCGACGGCCCCGGTCCCGACCTCGGCCCCGGCCCCCTCGGCCCCGGCCCCCTCGGGCCCGCCGCCCCCGGCCTCGCCCGTCTCCGCGTCGGCTCCCGTCCCGCCGACCCGTGCGTACAGGGCGCGGCGCAACAACGGGGCCATGCGCGCGTCGTGTTTGACGGCCTGCGCCTGCGCACTGTCCGTGCCGCGCACCGGCGGACCGCCGATCTCCTCGCGTACGGTCGACTGCCGCACGCCGCTCTCGCCGAGCGCGGGCAGCACTTCGGCGATGTACCGCAGGAACGCCGGGTTCGGGCCGAGGACGAGCAGACCGGACCGGCGCAGCCGCCGGGGATGGGAGTACAGCAGGTAGGCCGCGCGGTGCAGCCCGACAGCGGTCTTCCCGGTGCCGGGGGCGCCCTGGACGCATACCGACGTGTCGAGCGGGGCGCGCACGAGGAGGTCCTGTTCCGGCTGGATGGTCGCCGCGATGTCCCGCATGGGCCCGGTGCGGGGCCGCTCGATCTCGGCGGTGAGGACCGCGGAGGCCCGTAGCGGCTCCGCTCCCTCAACTACGTTGCTGATGAACGCATTTGGGCTGACTTCCGGCACCTCCAGCTTTTCGTCCTCGTAGCCCGTGAGGTCGGCGGAGGCGCCCCGGCTGCCCGGCGCCCAGCCGAAGCGGCGGCGGACGGCCACCCCGAACGTGCCCTCCCCGGCGGCCGGCGCGGAGGTCTGCGGCGACGCCTGGTAGAAGGCGCGGGCCACGGGGGCCCGCCAGTCCACGACGAGCGGGGGCGCGGCGGGCTCCTCGGAGACCCGCAGCCGGCCCACGTGGTAGCTCTGCCCGGCGTGGTCGCCCGCCGCGCGCGAGGTACCGAAGTCGAGGCGGCCGAAGAACAGGGGGCCCTCCGGCAGTTCCCCGAACTCCTTGGCCCGGGTGCGCAGTCCGTACCCCAGGGCCTCGGCGTCGGCGCCCGAGGCGGACACGTCCTCGCCGGCCACCACCTGCTCCCGCGCGCCCTCGCGCATCGCGGCGAAGGCCGTACGGCAACGGTCGTGGTGGGCGCGTTCCGCGGCCAGGGAACGGCCGGGCGGCGCACCGGCGACTCCGTGACGTTCCCCGGGGATCGCGTCGGGAATCGCGTCGGGTATTGCGTCGGGGAATCCGCCGGTACCGCCCCCGGCACCGCTGCCGGAGGGGGAGTCGGGGTCGGGCACCGGGGACGGGGCGCGGGCGGGCTGCTCCGCGCGGGCAGGGCTCGGCTTCATTCCCGCCAGCATAGTGCTAGCGGGAGTCTTTTTTAACCCAGTTGTGTTTTTACCCCTGTGGGCCGGTGCTCGCCCCGAGCCCCGCGAACCCGTCCGCCGCCTCCCGCACCGCCTCGGGGTACACCGCGTCGGCCGTCTCCCCGGCCGCCATCCGCCGCCAGTTGGCCTCGGCGAGGACCCGCTGCACCGCCACGATCTGGGCGGCGGCCAGGCGCGCGCGCAGGGAGGGGTCGGCGCCGCCCTCGGCATCGGGGCCGTGCCCGGCGGTCACCCCGTCGAGGGCCAGGGCGAGGGCGCGTTCGGAGCGGTGGGTGTACGCGTGCAGGCGGGCCACGAGGGACGGGGTGTCGTAGAGGAGGCGGTGGAAGGCGAGGACCTCGGCCGAGTCGTTGAGACCGGTCACCGGATCGCGGCGGTCCAGGCCCGCCCGGAAGTGCGCGTGCAGCGCCCGCACCGCCACCGGGACGCCCCCTCCCCCGCCCTGGCCGTCTCCCGCACCGCGACCGTCTCCGGCACGGCGCCCGTCTCCGTCAAGGGACGCGCGGACGACGCGGGCGGCCTCGTCCTCGTGGTCGGCGAACCGGTGCAGGACCAGGTCCTCCTTGGCGGGGAAGTAGCGGAACAGGGTCGGTTTCGAGATGTCGGCCGCCGCCGCGACCTCCGCGACGGAGACGGCGTCGAATCCGCGGTCCAGGAACAGGGCGACCGCCGTGTCCGACACCGCCCGGTACGTGCGTTGCCGCTTGCGCTCCCGCAGCCCGCTCATCGCCGTACCCCTTCCGATACGCCGGTTCTCCCGGCCGCGGCCTTTCCCGTCACCGGTCTTCCCCTCACCGGTCTCCCCCGATCCTCCCTCACACCGGGGACGCGATCAGCTCCGGCCCGGGACGCGATCCGCGCAGGAGGAACAGCGCGGGGGGGGGCGCGGTGACGACTTCCCGCGCGGCCGGCGCCGCCGACCAGACGCCGTCGGGGCCGGGGCGGTACGGTCGCGCGACGACGCAGCTCGGTGCCGCGTGCACCCGCCTCGCCCCCGGCGCCCCTCCCGGCCCGCTCACTCCTCCAGGCTCAGCGGCTCACTGATCGTCGTCCACAGGCTTTCGAACCAGTCGTGGGCCTCGCCGACGAAGGCCGCGTCCCGGCCGCCGGGTGCCGTCTCGAAGCGGAACAGCCGCGCCTGCGTGCCCCACGTGTCGAACATGCCGGGCAGGCCGTCGGCGCCGTCCTCGCTGCGCGCCACGAGGTAGTAGGCGAACAGCGCCTCCGCCCCGTTGAGCAGGTACAGCTTGACCGGCGGGGTGAACGGCACCGTCCGGAACTCGACGGAGACCTCGACGCCGTGCGAGTGGCCGAGGCCCGTGAGCGCCCGGCGCAGCACCCGGGCCTGCGCGTCCCGCATCCGCAGCCAGCGGCCGCGTACGGCCTCCCGTTCCTCCTCGGCGACGGCCGCGGGGAAGGCGAGCCGCGTCGACCGGCCCGGCAGCAGGAGGCGCGCGGTGACCGAGACGGGGCGCAGGGTGCCGTGGTGGACCGCTATGACCGCCTCGCTCACGGCCGGTATCAGCGACTCGGCCGTCAGCGTCAGGACGTCGATCCGCACGGCGCGCTCCTCGAAGGCCCGCACGAGACGCGGGCCGAGGGCCACCAGCGTGCCCCGGGGCTCCCGGGTCGCGGGGTCCTGGTGCGCGGCGTCCCGGCGCGGACGCGTCACCCGCGGCGGCACGCCCCGCCGGGCGGGCCCGAGGAAACCCTCCGCGCGCAGCGCCCCCAGGGCCTGGCGCACCGCACCGCGCTCGACGCCGAACTCGCGGGCCAGCGCGGCCTGCGTCGGCATCCGTTCACCGACCTTGAGAACCCCCTCGTGGACGCGGTCGCGCAACACCCCGGCGATCCGGGCCGAGGCGCGTTCCCCGGCCCGGGCTCCTGCCGGGGGCTGCTCGGCCGGCCGCGCGCACTCGTTCTCCTCGGTCACCTTCGCACGGTACAACTTCGCACCAGATCGGCGCAGTTGTCACAGAAGGACGAGGAAATCCCCGGCCGGACACGGTAAAGGGGAGGCCCGTGTGCCCGCGTGCCCACGTACCCGCGTGCCACTCCGGTCAGAACATGTCCGGGCACCACGGGCTGCGTACCGTGCGCAGCATGCGGTCGGCGCGGTCCACCGCCCCGGGGCGCCCCTCCGTCACCCGGCCCAGCAGCGCGAGCCGCCGCACGGACTCGTCGCCGAGCCACAGGGCGCCCAACTCGGCTACCTCCATGACCAGTTCCGGTTCCTCGCGGCAGGGTTCGCAGGAGCCGGGCCCGTCCGCCTCCGCGACCGTCAGGCGGTAGCGGCCGCCCGTGAGGCCCTGCGGGTCGACGAGTTCCAGGACGAGGCTCCCGGGCGCCGCGTACGTGCGCGCCTCCAGGGCCCGTACGGCGTCGAGGACCCGTACCCACAGCCAGTCGCACTGCGCGACCACCGCCGCCGCACGCGGATCGGGCAGCAGGTGCGGGAGCAGGTCGTCGGGCGCGCGGAACCCGGACACGACCGTGCTGACCTGGTCGATCGCGCACAGGAACTCCCACAGCGCGCGGTACGCCCCGGTGGTGAGCGCCACGAGGTCCTGCACCCGGGCGGTCGCGGCGGGCTGGCGCGCGTCGGTCCAGCCGGGGTCCACGTGGTAGACGAGCAGCCCCTCGGCCCGGCCGGAGGCCGAGCGGTACAGGACCGTGAAGGGTTCCTTCCAGTCCTCGGGCCGGTGCCCGTCCCCGGTCCTCTCCCGCCACCACATCGCGTCCCGGCCGATCGCGCCCGGCTGCCCGGCGCGGAACTCCTCGTACAGCGCGGGGCCCACCTCCCGTACCGTCGCGAGGTCCACGAAATCGACGCGGCCACCGGCCGAGGGCCCCGACCAGCGCGGGTCGAGGCCCGAACGGGTCACGTCCACACGCCACTTGGCGGCCGAGGTGGCCGGGCCGAAACCGAAGCGCCCGTAGATCGGGTACTGCGTGGGGATCAGCGTGGCCACCATCTCGCCCCGCTCCTTCGCGGCCCGCAGGTCGAGATCCATCATGCGGCCCAGCAGCCCCCGCCTGCGGTGCGTCGCCGCGACCGTCACAGCGGTGATCGCGTCGGCCGTGACCGTGGCCCCGCCGACCGCCGTGAGCGGCTGCGGGAAGGAGCGGAAGGTGCCCACGCACCGCTCGCCGCCGCCCCCACCGGGCCCCGCGCCCGGGACCTCGTCCTCCTCGAACGCGCCGATCACCCGGTTCAAGTCCCAGTACGAGGCCCGGTGCTCGACCAGCGCGGGATCGGCCGAGGGGCCCCGCACGAACCCGGCGAGCGAGGAGCGCACGAACGCGTGCAACTGGGCGGGATCGGTGAGGGCGCGCACGTCGATGTCCATGCCCCACACCGTAAACAGCGCGGCACGGGCACGTCGTGCGGTTTCCGCACCACGGAGGACCCCCGGAGGCCCCCGGCGGCGGGTCCGGGACGGACCGGAACCGGACGGAGGACCGGGCCGCGAACGGGCGACGGACCGGGCCCGGAACGTGCGGCGGAACCGGCCGGGAACGAGCGGCCGAACAGGCCGGTCAGAACACCGCCCGCACCGAGCCGACCTCCCGCGCGCCGCCCGACAGCGGTGCGGCGCCGATCCGTTCGAGCACCGGGGAGTCCACGTCCAGCAGGCGCAGGGCGCGCGCCAGGACGGGGCCGAGCGCCCGGCCGCCGCCGTCCTCGATCTTGAAGGCGAGGGCGCGGCCGTCCGGCAGGGCCAGCGCCTGCACCGCCTCCGCGCCCATCTTCGACAGCGCCCCGGGCACCGCCTCCATCAGCCAGGTGTCGGGGCGACGCGTGCCGGCGACGTACTCGGGGTGCGCGCGCATCGCGGCGGCCACCCGGCCCTCGGCGCTGTCGGCGGGGGCGAGCACGAAGTGCCGGAAGGCGCGGGCCAGTCCGGTCAGGCTCAGCGCCATGAGCGGGGCCCCGCAGCCGTCGACCCCGACCGCGGCGACCTGCTCCCCCGCCGCCTCCTCCACGCTCTCCCGTACGAGGAGCTGGAGCGGGTGCTCCGCGTCCAGGTAGCTGTCGGTGGGCCAGCCGGCCCGCAGGCACGCGGCGAGCATCGCGGTGTGCTTGCCCGAGCAGTTCATGGTGACGCGCTCGCGTACGGCGCCCGAGGCGAGGTACGCCTCGGCCTCGACCGGGTCCAGCGGCAGATCGGGCGGGCACTGGAGCAGACCGGGGTCCAGGCCGAACTCGGCGAGCATCCGGCGCACCAGGTCGCGGTGGAAACCCTCGCCCGAATGGCTCGCGGCGGCCAGCGCGAGCCGCTCCCCCGAGAGGTCGAGCCCGGCGCGCAGCACCGCCGCCGCCTGCATCGGCTTGTTCGAGGAGCGGGGGAAGACCGGTGCGGCAGGATCGCCGACGACGTGTTCCACGCTGCCGTCCGAGGCCAGCAGGACGAGACTGCCGCGGTGCCGGCCCTCGACGAAACCGGAGCGGACGACCTCGGCGAGGACGGGTGGGACGGCGGGGGCGGTGGTGCTCATGGCGGTTGCGGCCTTCCGGGACGACGACCTCGTACGCCCCGGGTCTCAGGACAGCAGGTCGTCCACTTGCGCTTCTCCCTCACGGTACCTGCGGGCGATCTCCGCGCTGCAGCCGTCGGCGGTGCGCTGGAGACGCTGTCTGCGCCGCGAGACCTCCTCCTCGTGCCGGGCCAGCCGCCCCATCGCCTGCCGCAGCTCCTCGTCGGTACGGGCCCCCAGGTCCGAGAGCCCCACCTCGTCCAGCATCGTCGCGGACAGCTTGCGGGACTCCTCGCCGAGCGGCGCGCCGAGCGTGAGGTGCCGGGCCGAGGAACGGTGCCGCGCCGGCCCGTCCCGCAGGATGTCCGCGAGCCGCTCCACCACGGCCCCGGCGCCCGCCACGTGGGCGGAGGCGGTGACGGTGAGCGCCGCCGTACCCGGGCCGCCGTCGCCCGGGGCCACGACGTCGTACGCCGCGCCGAGGCCCAGCGCGCAGGCGGTCTCCCGGGCCTCGGCGAGGTGGAGGGCGACGTCCCCGGGGAGCCCCGGGACGGGGCCCTCGGGGAGCCCCGGAACGACGGCCTCCGGGAGCCCGGGGACGGCGGCCTCGGGATGCCCGACGGCGAGGGCCTCGGTGGCACCGCGCCGCCCCTCCTCCCCGTCCCCGTCCCCGTCCCTTTCTCCGTTCACGCCGCGCTCCGTGCGGCGGGCGAGTTCGGCGCGCAGGATGTCGATGCGGCCGTGCAGCATGCGGCGCACGTAGCTGAGGTCGGCCTCGTCGCGCTGGGAGACCCGGCGCAGTTCCCGCAGCTCGGGCAGGTCGAGCGGGGCGAGTTCGGGGTCCTCGCAGCCGTCCGCCGCGCCGCCCCCCGACTGCCCCTGGGCCTCGCCCCGTACGCCGGGCGCCTCGTCCCCGGCGGGCGGCGGGACGGAGGTGCGCTGGGCCGGAGGCCGCGCGGCGCACCACGCGCGGGCGACCCCCTGGGCGGTTCTCGTGCTCGACTCTGCTGGCCTTGTCATGTCTCGTATTCCGTCCCCTCGAACGGTGCGGTGCACCGCGTGGGAAGCATCGTGCCACCCCGAGTGCTCCCCATGTGTCCCACTGACTCCATTCGCTCCCTGATCGCCCGGTAGCGACCGCTTTAGGCGGGCACGTCCTCGCACGTCCGGGGCATGGACAGGCGGATAAACCCTTCCTCATACGGCCATAAGGGCTATTCCGCTGCACACGGGGAGGCACACCGGCGCACGGCGGCGTACGGAGGGAGCAGGGGGAGCCCGGAGGGAGCCCAGGGGAGCACGGTGCCGGGCGGACGCGGGGGCGCGCGGCCCGCACGGCACAATGGCGGCATGCGAGCGGTGGTGCAGCGGGTGGACGGCGCGAGCGTCCTGGTGGACGGCGAGACGGTCGGCGAGATCAAGGGCGAGGGGCTGTGCGTCCTGGTCGGGGTGACCCACGAGGACACCCCGGAGAAGGCGGCCCAGCTCGCCCGCAAACTGTGGTCGGTGCGGATGCTGAGCGAGGAGCGGTCCTGCTCCGACGTCGACGCGCCGCTCCTGGTCATCAGCCAGTTCACGCTGTACGGCGACGCGCGCAAGGGCCGCCGCCCCACGTGGAACGCGGCGGCCCCGGGCCCCGTCGCCGAGCCGCTGGTCGAGGAGGTCGTACGGCAGTTGCGCGCGCTGGGCGCGACGGTGGCCACGGGCCGCTTCGGCGCCTCGATGCGGGTGTCGCTGACCAACGACGGCCCGTTCACGGTCCTGCTGGAGATGTGAGCGCCACTAACGGACGCCCCGGCCAGGACGGCACGACACCCGCCGGGAGGCGAGGCCCCCCGGCCAGGGCGTACGGCCGCCCCGGCTACGGCGCGACGACGACCTCCTGTGCGGCGGCCGTGGCGTCGGCGAGCAGCGGGGCGTCCACCGGGACGTTGCGCTTGATGAGGGCCAGCGCGATGGGCCCCAGTTCGTGGTGGCGGGCCGAGGTGGTCACGAAGCCGAGCTTGCGGCCCTCCTGCCCCTCCTCGGCGAGGCGGACGGCGGCGCCGTGCGGCGGCAGCAGCACCTCGCTGCCGTCGAGGTGCAGGAAGACGAGGCGGCGCGGGGGCTTGCCGAGGTTGTGCACGCGGGCCACGGTCTCCTGGCCCCGGTAGCAGCCCTTGTCGAGGTGGACGGCGCTGCCGAGCCAGCCCAGTTCGTGCGGGATGGTGCGGTGGTCGGTCTCGAAGCCGAGCCGGGGCCGGTACGCCTCGACGCGCAGCGCCTCGTGGGCGAGCAGCCCGATCGCGGGCCCGGCGCTCCCGGCGAAGGACTCCAGGGCGGTACGGGGCAGGAAGAGGTCCCTGCCGTGCGGGGTCTCGCGGACGACGGCGCCCTCGGGGGCCGGGGTGATGGAGCCGGCCGGGAGGTGCACGAGGGCGGTGTCCCCGGTGCGGTCGGCGACCTCGACGCGGTAGAAGAACTTCATGCTCTCCAGGTAGGCGATCAGCGCCTCCTGGGTGCCGGGCTCGACGTGCGCCCACGTGGTCTCGCCGTCGTCGACGAGGTACAGGGCGTGCTCGATGTGGCCGTGCGCGGAGAGGATCAGCGCCTCGGTGGCCTGCCCGGTGGGCAGGGCGCTGACGTGCTGGGTGAGCAGCAGGTGCAGCCACGCGAGCCGGTCGGAGCCGGTCACGGCGACCACCCCGCGGTGCGAGAGGTCGACGAAGCCGGTGCCGTCGGCGAGGGCGCGCTGTTCGCGGAAGAGGTCTCCGTAGTGCGCGGCGACCCCGTCGTCCACGCCCTCGGCGGCGACGGCTCCGGGCAGCGAGAGGAACGGGCTCGGCCGGTGAGTCTTCATATCCACGAAGGGTACGACGGCGCGGCCCCGGCCCTTATTCCGCCCCGGGCCCCCGGGACTGCCCCGCCCCGGGCTCCCCGGGGGCCTTCCCGGCCGCTCCGGGGGCGTCCCCGGCCCGTTTCCCGCAGTCCGCGCACTGGCCGAAGATCGCGAAGTGCTTCATGTCGGTGTCGAAGCCGAAGGTCTCGCGGAGCTTCGCGGTGAACTCGGCGGCGATCCCGACGTCGGCCTCGATGACGTCGGCGCAGTTGCGGCACACCAGGTGCAGGTGGTGGTGGCGGTCGGCGAGGTGGTAGGTCGGCGCCCCGTGCCCGAGGTGGGCGTGGCTGACGAGTTGCAGCTCCTCCAGGAGTTCCAGCGTCCGGTAGACGGTGGAGATGTTGACCCCGGAGGCGGTTCTGCGCACCTCGCTGAGGATGTCGTCGGGGGTCGCGTGTTCCAGCGTGTCGACGGCCTCCAGCACGAGCTGGCGCTGCGGCGTCAGCCGGTACCCGCGCTGCCTGAGATCGCTCTTCCAGTCGGTGCTCACCACAGACCCAGTGTAGGCAGGCGAGTTCAGTCCAGGACGAGTCCGAGCCGATCCCGCAGGGCGGTGTGCCCCTTCCCGGTCACCGAGACGGCCCGGCCGCCGCCGATCCGCACCACCCAGCCCGCGGCGAAGGCCCGCGCGCACAGGGCGGCGCCCACCGCCCCGGCCAGGTGCGGGCGGCGTTCGGTCCAGTCCAGGCACGAGCGGACGGCGGGCCTGCGGGAGGCGCTGGGCAGGGTCACGCCGTTCTCCGCCAGCCACTCCTTCCCGGCCCCGGTGAGCCCGGGCCCGGCCGCCCAGTCGAGCAGCCCGCGCCCCGCCATCGCCTCGGTGACCGCGACGCCGAGGGCCCCCGCGAGGTGGTCGTAGCAGGTACGGCCCCGGGCCAGGGCCTGCTGTCGCCCGGCGACGGCGAGACCGCGCGGCGGGCCGGCGGCCGGGGCGAGGGCCGCGAGCGACTCGACGAGCTCCGCGACCCGCTCGTCGGCGATCCGCACGTACCGGTGCCGCCCCTGCCGCACCTCGCTCAGCAGCCCGCCGCCCACCAGCAGGTTCAGGTGCCCGGTCGCGGTGGACACGGCGACGCCCGCCGCGCGCGCCAGCTCGGTCACCGTCCAGGCCCGCCCGTCGAGCAGCGCGAGCGCGAAGGCGGCCCGCGTCCGGTCGGCGAACAGCCCGGCGACCGCCGCGAGATCCGGCGCCGTCTCCGCGACCGCCACCACCGGCCCCGCACCCGAAGTCGTCTTCATCCCTCCAGTGTCACGGACAAGCACTTCGGCGGCCGCCGAAGCGTCCGCGAGGGGGAAACCTGCGCCTCAGCCTTGAGATGCCGTTGAGGACGGCGATCAGTGGAGACTCACACCGCGATGTCGGCCACCAGTATTGGGGCAAATCCGCGAACTCACGCACGTTCCGTGGTCGAGGGCCGACCCTTCGTGAGGAGCGTCGCCACGGGGAGCCTCACCTCTGGGATCGTCCGACCCGCGCCGGGGTGGTGACGCGCAGGCAGCAGGAGCCCCCGGAGTTTCCTCCGGGGGCTCCTGGAATCTGTTGGCCTCGCCGTCCTACTTGAAGAAGGCGATCCCGTCGTCCGGCAGGTCCGGGAGGCTGCGGGCCATGTCGGCCACGTCCTCGGGGGAGACGACCTTCTTGAGGTGGGCCGACATGTAGGGGCGCAGGGTGACCTCGGGGGTCTGCTTCTCGCCGACCCACATCAGGTCGCTGTTGACGTAGCCGTACAGCCGCTTGCCGCCGCTGTAGGGGCCGCTGGCCTCGGTGCGGGCCACGGCGTCGGTGACGACGTCGACCTGGGGCTTCTTGTCGGCCAGTTCGCCGTACCAGACCTCGACGACGCCCTCGTCGCGGACCATGACGATCTCGACCTTGCGGTCCTTGCCCACCCGCCAGTAGCCGGACTCCGACTCCAGCGGCCGCACCTTGTTGCCGTCCTTGTCGAGCACCCAGGTGTGCGAGTGGTACTCCAGGAAGGGGCGGCCGTCGTGGCTGAAGGCGACCTCCTGGCCGAAGTTGCACTTCTCGGCGCCGGGGAAGTCGAAGACGCCCGCGCCCGCCCAGTCGCCCAGCAGGAAGGCGAGGGGGACGAGGTCGGGGTGGAGGTCGGACGGGATCTCGATCATGGTCTGCTCAGGCGATCTGTCGGAGACGACGGTCAAGGCGGCGGGGCCGCCGGGTGCGGTGCGCGACCGCGCGGCGGTACGGGGTCAGCGCTGGCCCTGGTACAGCTTCTTCAGGGAGAGCCCGGCGAACGCGACGACACCGACGCAGACGAGGACCAGCAGGGTGGTGAAGACGGCCTCAAGCACAGGTGCTCCTCGGGTGAGCGGTTGGGCGGCGGGACGGTAAAGAGCCGTGGCCCAGCTTAATGGGCCGGGCCCCGCCGCTCAGCCCGAGGTGGGCCGGTCGGGGCGGGGCGCCTCGCGGCGCGGCCCCGGCGGCCCGCCCGGCGCGTCCACGGCCGGTGGGCCGCCTCCGTACCGCCGCCCCGCCCCGCCCCGCCCCGCTCACTGCAACAGCTGCGTCTGGAGGATCAGCGTCTGGTGGAAGGGGACCGCCGGGAGGCCGCCCGCGCGGTCCTGGATCACCAGGGCCACCGTGTCGCCGCACTGGGCGTAGGCGTGCCGCACCCGCTTCTTCCCGTACGGCTTGGTCTCGGCGTACACGTGGAAGTCGCCCGTCAGGTCCCAGCCGTCCGGCAGGGACCAGCCCTCGTCCATGTCGCTGTAGTCGGACCCCACGGGCTCCTGCCCCGGCGTGGAGGCGGCCCCGAGCCGGGCCTCCACGAACCCTCCGGCGAGGCCCGCCGAGTCGAAGCGCAGCAGGTACACGCGGGAGTGCGTACCGTCCGGCATGGTCCAGCCGCGCGCCACGACCTGCCGGACCGCGTAGTCCTTCAACGCGGTACCGAGCCGGCCCCGGGCCTCGGCGGGGTACTCCGCGAGGAACCGCTTCTCCGGTACGAGGCCGCCGGGCAGGTCCTTGTCCGCGCGGGCCCCGTCGGGGGCCGGGAGCAGCAGGTCACGCGGGTCGGCGTAGTGCCGCCCCGCCTCGTTGGCCTTGTTGCCGGGGCGGGGTTCGCCGCTGTGGAGGGCGGGCAGCTTCAGCTCCGGGTAGTCCCAGCGGCCGTCGCTCGCGGTCGCGAGACCCGGTACGTCCCCCCGGTCCTGGGACGTCACCCAGGCCGCGGCCCCCGTCCCGAGCCCGGCGCACAGCACGACGGCGGCGCCCCAGCGCACCACCGCCCGCAGCGCGCGGCGGTCCCTGGGGGCGGCGGGCGGTCCTGCGGGCGGGGCGGCCTCGGGAACGGCGGACGGGGCCAAGGGCGCGTCCGGCAGAGGCGCCTGCGGCAGGGGCGCGGGGACGAGTTGTTCGGTCATGCCACCGCTCCTGTCGACTTGAGCCGCTCCACCTGGCGGCTGAAGAACGCCGCCGCCTCGTGCGTGTCCAGCTTCTCGGGTTCGCCGTCGGTGGCGGTGAACGCCAGGGTGAGGTCCCCGTGGCGCGCGATGCACTGCATCAGCGTGATCCCCGCCCCCGCCGGTGTGTCCCCCTCGTTCTCTCCGGCGTTCTCTCCGCCGTCCTGTGAGGTGGAGAGGGTCGCGCACCGGGTGTCCGCCCGGTGGCCCGCGATCACCGGGCCCGCCTTCCCGTACTTCTTCAGCGCGGCCTCCTTCAGGCTGTACCAGCCGGTGGCGCCCGCCGCCGACCTGGCCCGCATGACCTGCGTGCTGAGCAGGAGGGTCCGCCCGTCGGTGGTCGCGTAGGTGCGCTGCGCCAGTCCGCGCGGCGCGTAGCGCCCCACCGCCTCCTCCCACGACGTGTCGCTGCGGCCCCCGTGCAGGGCCTTGCCGGTCCCCTTGAGCAGGGCGGTCATCCGCCGTCCGTCGAGCATGGAGTCGTTGCCGTACTCGTCGAGGTCGGGTCCGAGCCGGTAGCCGTCCGGCACCGGCAGGAGCTGACGCGACAGCGCGGAATCGGTTCTGCCCTTGCCGTAGCCGCTCGCCGGGTCCTTGCCCGCCGGGTGCGGCCGGCCCCAGTTCCTGGTCGGCGCGGTCGTGTCCGCGCCCCGCGCCGCCGAACCGGCGTAGGCCCCGCCCACGCCGAGCGCGCCGAGCACGAGGACGACGGGCACCGCGACCGCGAGGACCCGGCGCGGCCGGCTGCGGCGGCGCGGGTCAGGCGGCGCGAGGACCGCTTCCCCGCCGCCCTCTGGCGACTCCTCCCGGCCCTGGTGGACCGGGGGCGCCTCGGAGGCCGGGGGCATCTCGGGGGCCGGGGGCGCCTCGGGGTCTTCCCCCCGCTGCCCGGACGGGCCGGCCGACGGGCCCACGGGGCCGGCCGCCTCGTTCTCCCCGGTCGTCACGGCCGCCTCTTCAGTTTCAGTCGTCACAGCCGCCTCCGCTGTGGTCACGGCCTCCTCCCCCGTCGTCACAGCCGCTCCAGTTGGTCTTCGGCCAGCTTCCGCAGCGCGGACTCGCTGACCGGCTTGCTGTCGTAGAGGTAGAGGGCGAAGGCGAGGTCCCCGCGCGCTCCGTACGCCTCGGCGGAGTACATGCCGGGGGTGCCCGGGTCGGGCTCGTCCCGGACGTAGAGCCGCCCCTCGTCGCTGCCCTTCAGCGGTTCGCCCGGCGGGTCCGTGTAGACCTGGTCGACCACCCAGGCCAGCGCTCCGGCACTTGAGCCGGGCGCGAACTGGAGGAGCCGGACCGATCCGCGCGCGTCACCGGGACCGGACCAGTCCCGGGTCGCGGTGCGCCGCAGCCCGTCCGTCATGAGCGACCGGAACGCGGGTCCGCTGTACCTGTACTCGTCGGCCGTCCGGGTCAGGTCCATGAAGCCGCCCCGTTGCGTGCTCGCGGGGCCGGAGTGGATTTCGTCGGTCTCGATGCTGCCCTCCGGCCGGGCCACGAGCAGCGTGCGCAGATCGCCCTCGGTGTGCAGGAGCCGGTCCTGACCGCGTTCCAGCGGCTTGCGCCCCTCGCCCTTCGCGAGCGGTTTCGCCGGGTACTCCAGCTTCGGCTGGGAGAGCGCGGGCAGTGGCTCGGGCGCGCGGTCGGCCTGCACCCCGTAGCCGTAGGCGGTGCCGCCCGCGAGGCCGAGCACGGCGGCACAGGCCAGGATCACGGCCGTACGGCCCCGGGGGCGCCGACGCGCCCCGGCCTCCGCCACCTCCACGGACGCCCCCGCGTCCCCCGCCGTCCCCACAGAACCCTGAACTTCCACAGAACCCCCCACAGGTGTGCGTGAAGCGTGGATTCCGCGTCCACGCGCACAGGAGACCTGCGGCCCGGGGATCTCGTTGTACGGAACATGATTACGATTCGGCCATGGCAGAGAAGCTGGTGATCAAGGTGACGGCCGGGGCCGACGCCCCCGAGCGGTGTTCCCAGGCCTTCACGGTCGCGGCGGTGGCCGCGGCGAGCGGGGTGGAGGTCTCGCTGTGGCTCACGGGCGAGTCCGCGTGGTTCGCGCTGCCGGGGCGGGCGGCCGCGTTCGAGCTGCCGCACGCGGCGCCGCTGCCCGAGCTGATCGAGACGGTCCAGGGCGGCGGGCTGATCACCCTGTGCACGCAGTGCGCGGCCCGGCGGGACATCACGCAGGCCGACGTCCTGGAGGGCGTACGGATCGCGGGCGCCCAGGTGTTCGTCAGCGAGATCATGAAGGACGGCGTGCAGGCGCTCGTCTACTGATACCGACACCGGCACCGGCACCGAAACGCCCGTCCGCCCCCGCCCGGGTCAGCGGCGCGGTCCCGGTCCCCTCGGGTCGTCCCACCACCGGTCCTCGGGGCCGCGGCGGTTCGCGACGATCGCGGCGACCGGGGGGATGACCATGGCCACGACGCACATGCCGACGGCCGCCGGGACCGACCAGATGCGGACGACCGTCCAGGCGAGGACGAACAGGGCCAGGCACACCCCCATCATCAGGAAGTAGCCGCGCCGCCGACGTGCGTACATGCCTTCAGCGTAGGTCCGTCGCGCCGCGGGCCCAACCGCTCACGTTCGCGGCCAACCGCGCGGCCCGCGACAGCCACAGGCCCGCGACGGCCGGAGGGCCGCCCCCGGGAAAGCCGGTCGGTGTCCGGCTTCCTCCGGGTGCGGCCCTCCGGCGCGCGCGACCCGTACTGCGGGGCGTCAGGGCGTCATACGGCGATGGCGACCTCGGCCAGGCCACCGGTCTGCGCGACGACCGTGCGGTCCGCCGTTCCGCCGGGGACGAGCGCGCGCACGGTCCACGTGCCCTCGGCCGCGTAGAACCGGAACTGCCCGGTCGCCGAGGTCGGGACCTCGGCGGTGAACTCGCCGGTCGAGTCCAGCAGCCGTACGTAACCGGTGACGGGCTCGCCGTCGCGGGTCACCTGGCCCTGGATGGTCGTCTCGCCGGGCTTGATGGTCGAGGCGTCCGGGCCGCCGGCCTTCGCTCCGCACATAGAACTTCTCCTGTAGCAGGTCGGGGGTGGTGAGGGGTGCGCCGGGAGGGCGCGTTACTTGTTGGCGCCCAGCTCGATCGGGACGCCGACGAGGCTGCCGTACTCGGTCCAGGAACCGTCGTAGTTCTTGACGTTCTGGACGCCGAGCAGCTCGTGCAGCACGAACCAGGTGAGCGCCGAGCGCTCACCGATGCGGCAGTACGCGATGGTGTCCTTCGCGAGGTCGACCTGCTCGTCGGCGTAGAGCTGCTTCAGCTCGTCGTCCGACCGGAAGGTGCCGTCGTCGTTGGCGTTCTTCGACCACGGGATGTTGCGGGCGCTCGGCACGTGGCCGGGGCGCTGCGACTGCTCCTGCGGAAGGTGGGCGGGGGCGAGCAGCTTCCCGCTGAACTCGTCGGGCGAGCGGACGTCGACGAGGTTCTCGGCGTTGATCGCCTTGACCACGTCGTCGCGGAACGCGCGGATCGAGGTGTCCTGCTGCTTCGCCTGGTACGAGGTCGCGGGGCGGCTGGGGACCTCGGAGCCGTCGACCAGGTCGCGGGAGTCCAGCTCCCACTTCTTGCGGCCGCCGTCGAGCAGCTTCACGGAGTCGTGGCCGTAGAGCTTGAAGTACCAGTAGGCGTAGGACGCGAACCAGTTGTTGTTGCCGCCGTAGAGAACGACGGTGTCGTCGTTCGCGATGCCGCGCGCGGAGAGCAGCTTCTCGAAGCCCTCCTGGTCGACGAAGTCGCGGCGGACCGGGTCCTGGAGGTCGTCCCTCCAGTCGATCTTGACCGCGTTCCTGATGTGGTTCTTGTCGTACGCGGACGTGTCCTCGTCGACCTCGACCAGGACGACCTTCGGGTCGTCAAGGTGGGCCTCGACCCAGTCGGCGTCTACCAGGACGTCACTGCGGCTCATACTTCTCTCCTCCGGGGCAGGTGGCGGCGGGCTGTTCGGGAAGGTGCGGGCGTGCGCTCGGGGCCTTGGACGCGACGGTCCCCGGACGGGGAGGCCGACGCGGACGGCGGCGGTGGCGTACGGCGCGGGGGAAGCGGGGCCCGGGCGGGGCCGGCTCCCGGGCGGGTGCCCGGTGGACGGGGCCCGCGGGGGCATCAGAAGTGGCGACAGAGCATGGCGGCGACGCGGCACAGGTCCACTGCCCGCCGCTTCGTGAGGTCCGCCTGGTGCGTCATGGTTTCGATCGTAGGGATCGTTTCCCGGGCATGTCACCGGCGTATCGCATGGTGAGACCAGATTGTCCATTTGCTGGTACGGGGTACGGGTTCCGCGTGCGGGCGGGCAGGGGGAGGCCCGGCACGGCGGCGTCCCCCGCTCCCGCTTCTGCGGTACGGACGGCTCTGTCTCGTACTGCGGACTCGTCTCGGACTGCGGACTCGTCTCGTACGCACGGCGAACGGGGCGGACGCGGGACGGTGCGGGGCCGGTACGGGTGCGGGGCGCGGGCGCGGCGGCGCCGGGCCCCGGTGCCGGGGTGTTGCCTACCCGTCGAGCCGCAGGTTGGAACCCTTCATCGTGATGCGGACCCCCTCGGGGGTCGCGCGCACCGAGTCCAGGCCGATCCCGGCCGGGAGGTTCCGGACGGCCTGCTGGAAGTCGGTGACCCCGCGCACCTCGCGTTCCGCGAGCGGTGCGCCCAGGTCGGGCAGGGTGTCGGCCCGTACGGTGATCCGGTCGCCGTCGGCCCCGAGGGTGCAGGGCACCACGAAGGTCTTCGGGAGGGTGCGGCCCAGGATCTTCGCCTTGACGCTGAGGTTGACGCGACCCTTGCCGCCGTCGGACAGGGCGGTGACCTCGGCCTCGATCCCGGGTGCGAGGTCGATGGGCTCGGCGCGGGCGGCCTTGAGGAGTTCCGGGTAGCCGACGAGGGCGGTGCCCGAGGCGCGTTCCGCGGTCGCCGAGGTCCAGTCGCCGCCGAAGTCGACCCCGTGCAGCGTGGCGTCGACCGACCTGATCCGCAGGTGCCCGCCGCCCTCCCCGGTGTCCGCGTCGTAGTCCTTGATCCGGATGCCGACCTCGTCGAGGGTGCCGCCCGCGAGCTGGGTGAGGAACGGGAAGCCGTGGATGTCGACGTCGGGGGTGGCGCCGAGCCCTTCCCGTGAGCGCAGTTCGTCGGCCGCCCGGTTCTGCGCGTAGTGGACGGCGATCCGGTCGGCGGCGACGGAGAGGCCGCCGAGGACGAGGACGACGACGAGGAGTATTCGCAGAGCACGCATGAGGCGCAGATTCCCCCGATTCCGCGTTCGAGTGACGGGCCGGTGAGACTACCGGCCCGGGCCCCCCGCGCCGGTGACCGTGACGGAACCACAGCAGAACCGGAGTACGGCCGGTACCGGGGCGCGCGGGGCGCGGGGTGCGCGCGAGGTTCCCCGGTACCGGCCGTCCGCCTGTCTGCCTGCTCGCCGGGCGGTCCGCCTGGCCCGGTCCTTTGGCCGTCCGTCAGCCGACGAGGCGGCCCAGCAGGTACACCGCGGGGGCGGCGGCCGCGAGGGGCAGCGCCACGCCCGCCGTCATGTGGACGAAGCGCGAGGGGTAGTCGTAGCTCGCGACCCGGTGCCCGATCAGCGCGCACAGCCCCGCGCCGAGGCCCACGAGCGCCCCGCCGGAACCGAGGCCGTTCACCGTGCCGGCCAGGGCACCGGCCCCGGTCGCGACGACGAGCGCCACGACCACGGACGCGGCGGCCGGCAGCGGCAGCGCCCGGACGAGGACCGTGAGGGCCACCGCGACGGTGCCCGCCTCGACCGCGTGGGGCGCGGCCGCGAGGTGCCCGGCCGCCAGGATCGCGAGGGCCGCGGACACGATCGTCGCGGTCAGTCCGTACAGCCGCTCGTCGGGAGAGGCGTGGCTCCTGAGCTGGAGGGTCACGCTCAGCAGGACCCACACGCCGAGGCTGCCGAGGATCGCCGCGGGGCCGTCGTCCCGGCCGGCCGCGAGCAGCGCGATGTCCGCGACGACCCCGCCGAGGAAGGCGAGCGCGATGCCCTGCCGGGCCGGCCACATGCCGTTGAGCCGGAACCAGCCGGCCGCCGTGACCGCCTGGAGCAGGACGAGCGGGATCAGCAGCGCGTACTGCCCGAGGGCCGCGCCCCCGCACATCAGCAGCGCGAGCACCGCGGTCAGCCCGGCCGGCTGGACCCCGGGCTCGATGATCGGCGAACGCCCCTCGGCCCGGGCCCGCTGAGCGTCGGTGACCCGCGCGTTCCCGGTCAGCGTGGGCGGACCGAACCCGGGCTCGGGGGCACCGGAGACGGCGACCGGCGGCACGGACGCGGCGGGGCCCGGCGCCGGGGCGCCCTGCGGCTGGACACCCTGCGGCTGCCCGTGGGCGTACACGGGCGGCTGGGGCTGAAGGTGGGGGTCCGGCTGAAGGTGAGGCTGGGGCTGGGGCTGAGGTTGCGGCTGCGGCTGGGGTGCCCGATGCGCTCCCGTACCCGCGCCCGCGCCCGCCCCCGTGCCGTACGTCTGCGGAGTGCCGTACGAGGGCTGCGGCTGGGCCGGCTGCGCAGTGCCGCCGCCGTAAGAGGGCTGCGGCTGGGCGGGAGCCCCATGGGCGCCGTGGGCCCCGCCGTACCCGTATCCGCCGCCGTACGGCTGCTGCCCGGCGACGCCGTGGCCCTGCGCGGGCGGCGGGGTCGCGGGGCCGACCGGGCCCGCCGGGTCCTCGACGGGAGGGGGCTTGGGCAGGTAGGCCGTCTCCTCGGCCGCGCTGACCGGTGCCTGGAACTGGGTCTCCCAGGTCTGGGACTGCCAGGTCTGGGTGAACTGCCGCGCGTCGTCCTGCGTCGCGCCCGGCTGCTCACCGATCGGCCACTGCTGCTGTCCCGTCGGCCACTGCCGCCCGTCGCCCGGCCACTCCTGCGGCTGGGGCGCCGGCTGCTGCTGCGCGTACGGATCGTGGGGCTGATTGCTCATGGTTGGGGGTTCACCCTCCTGCGAACGGCGGGAGCACCTCGACCGTGCCGCCCTCGGCCAGCCGTACCGTCTCATGCCGCCGGCCGCCCACCGGGTCCCCGTCGATCAGGAACGAGCAGCGCACGAGGACGCGGGACAGCTCACCGGGGTGGCGTTCGCGTGCCTCCGCGAGCGCCTCGGCCAGGGTCCGCGCGTCGTACGGCTCCTCGGCGACCCCGGCGGCGGCCTTCGCCGCGGCCCAGTACCGCACGGTGCCCACTGCCACTGGTCGCTCCCTTCTGCGTCGTACGGCTCCGGCGAGCGCCGCGCCCGTGGGCGGGCCGCTCGGGTCGGGTACGTCCTACACGTCAGCACGTTCGTACGTGCCGCACCCATCATGGCGCCTGTCCGGCCGGGCCCCGTAACGGGCGGGGCCGGACGGCGGCTCAGCCCCGCGCCGGGCGGGCCGGGACGGCGCCCCGCGCCCAGCGCGCGATCCGCTCCAGCAGCGCGTCGTCCGAGGCGTGCTCGGCGTGGCCCATGCCGGGTTCGAGCCACAGTTCCGCGTGGCCGTCCGAGGCGGCGGCCAGCATCCGGGGGTGGTCCACCGGGAAGTACGGGTCGCGCTCGCCGTGCACGAGCAGCAGCGGGGTCGGCGCGATGAGCGGGACGGCGGCCGTCGGCGACAGCGGCACCGGGTCCCAGTCGCGGTGGTGGATACGGGTGCGCAGCCCGACCCGGCCCACGACGCGGCCCAGCGGGCGGGTCACGAGCCAGTGCAGCCGCCGCATCGGGGCCGTACCCCGGTAGTACCAGCGGGCCGGGGAGCTGACCGCGACGACCGCGTCGGTCCTGGCCACCGAGGCGGACACGGTCCTGGCCCCGGGACGGTCGACACCGGGCACCTCGGGTCCGGCGTCCGGCCCAGCAGAGGCAGGCGCCTCGGAAACGGGCACCTCAGGGCCGGGCTCCCCGGAACCGGCGTCCGGCTCACCCGTGCCCTCCCGTTCCTGTTCCTGCTCCCCCTCCTCCTCGCTCACCCGGTCGGCGGTACCGGGCGCCCCGGTCCGCGCTTCCGTGCGCCCCCCGTCCGCCTCCACCGCCGGTCCGGACGCCACGCCGGGCGCGGGGGCGGGTGCCTCGCCGGCCGCCGCGCCGTGCAGGGCCGCGGCCGCAGGACGACGGAACCGCCCATCGAGAAGCCCACGGTGATCACGCGGCTGTGTCCGAGGGACCGCGCCCAGGTGACGGCGGCGGCCAGGTCCAGCACCTCGCGGTCGCCCACCGTGGAGCGGCCCCCGGAGCGCCCGTGGCCCCGGAAGGAGAAGGTCACGACCGCCGCGTGGCGGGCGAAGACGCGGGCCGCGCGGCGCACGTGCGGGCGTTCCAGATCGCCCGTGAAGCCGTGCGCGAGGACGATCACCGGCCCGCCGACCGGCCCGGGACCAGGCTCGTAGGCGGCCTCGATCCGCACCCCGTCGTCGGTGCGCAGCAGGGCCCTGGCGCGTCCCCGGGTAGCCGTGAAGGAACCGTTGGTGACCAGAGAGACGGCGTTCGAGTCTGCCGGCGGAGAACTCATGTGGGCTATTCTGCTCGGCAGAGGACCTGGGCAGTGAAGCCCCCGGGTCCTTTCGTGCTTTCCGGCGCGTTGTATACGACCGGGTTTCCTCCCGGCGTCTACCAGGCGGCGGAGTGCGCGGCGCACCTCCGGGACGCGGGGTGCGCCCGGCTTCCACGTACGAAGTAGTGCCGCATCTCCCTTGGCCCTCGGGCCGGGGGAACCCATCGGTACCGAGGAGGAACCACGTGATGGGCGAGCGAGACGAGCACCACCATCTGAGCCGGCCGGCCCCTGTACGGAAGGCAGGTGAGTCCCGATGAGTTCCCTGCTTCTTCTGACCAACGCCCTCCAGCCGTCCACGGAGGTGCTTCCGGCGCTCGGTCTGCTGCTGCACAACGTCCGGGTGGCGCCGGCCGAGGGGCCCGCGCTGGTGGACACCCCGGGCGCCGACGTGATCCTGGTCGACGGCCGCCGTGACCTTCCGCAGGTCAGGTCCCTGTGCCAGTTGCTGCGCTCCACCGGGCCGGGCTGTCCGCTGGTCCTGGTCGTCACCGAGGGCGGTCTCGCGGCCGTCACCGCCGACTGGGGCATCGACGACGTACTGCTCGACACGGCGGGCCCCGCCGAGGTCGAGGCGCGGCTGCGGCTCGCGATGGGCCGCCAGCAGATCACCGCCGACGACAGCCCCATGGAGATCCGCAACGGCGACCTCTCCGTGGACGAGGCGACCTACAGCGCCAAGCTCAAGGGCCGGGTCCTGGACCTGACCTTCAAGGAGTTCGAGCTGCTCAAGTACCTGGCGCAGCACCCGGGCCGGGTCTTCACCCGCGCCCAGCTCCTCCAGGAGGTGTGGGGCTACGACTACTTCGGCGGCACCCGCACCGTGGACGTCCACGTACGGCGGCTGCGCGCGAAGCTCGGTCCGGAGCACGAGTCGCTCATCGGGACCGTCCGGAACGTCGGCTACCGCTTCGTGACCCCGGAGAAGCCGGAGCGCGAGCGCACCGAGAAGACGGAGGCGCGAGGCGCCGAGGGGGCCGGGAGGACCGCGGCCCCCACGGCCCCCACGGTCGGCGAGTCCGCCGAGGTTCCGGCGAAGGCCGAGGTCAGGGCGGCTTCGGAGAGCTGAGCGAGAGGTCCGTTCCGCGCCGGCCGGCCACCCCCGTCCGGCGCGGGACGGGCTGCCGCGCACGGGGCCCCGGGCCCCGTGCGGGAGGGGCCCGTCTCGGCCCGTGGGACGGCTGTTCATCCCGCGTAGACTGCCCGGCGTGGCCAAGGTGACGAGGGACGACGTGGCGCGGCTGGCGGGGACTTCGACCGCCGTCGTGAGCTACGTCATCAACAACGGACCCCGGCCGGTCGCCCCGGCCACGCGCGAGCGTGTCCTCGCCGCCATCAAGGAGCTGGGCTACCGGCCCGACCGGGTGGCGCAGGCGATGGCCTCGCGCCGCACCGACCTCATAGGACTGATCGTCCCCGACGCGCGGCAGCCCTTCTTCGCGGAGATGGCGCACGCCGTCGAGCAGGCCGCCGCCGAGCGCGGCCAGATGGTCCTGGTCGGCAACTCCGACTACCTCGACGAGCGCGAGGTGCACTACCTGCGGGCCTTCCTCGGGATGCGGGTCTCCGGGCTGATCCTGGTGAGCCAGGGCCCGAGCGAGACGGCCGCCGCCGAGATCGACGTGTGGGACGCCCGTGTCGTCCTGCTGCACCGCCGCCCCTCCCCCATCGACGACGTCGCGGTGGTCACCGACGACGTGGGCGGCGCGCAGCTCGCGACCCGTCACCTCCTGGAGCACGGCGTCCCGTACGTGGCCTGCCTGGGCGGTACGGAGGAGACCCCGGCCGAGGGCGACCCGGTGTCCGACCACATCGAGGGCTGGCGCCGGGCGATGACCGAGGCGGGCCTGTCCACCGCGAACCGCCTGTTCCAGAGCCCGTACAACCGGTACGACGCCTACCAGGTGGGCCTGACGCTGCTGGCGGGGTCGAACCGCCCGCCGGCCATCGTCTGCGCGACCGACGACCAGGCCATCGGCATCCTGCGGGCGGCGCGCGAACTGCGCATCGACGTCCCCGGGGAGCTGGCCGTGGCGGGCTTCGACGACGTCAAGGAGGCGGCGCTCACCGATCCGCCGCTGACCACGGTCGCCTCGGACCGTACGGCGATGGCGCGCACCGCCGTCGACCTCGTGCTGGACGACGCGCTGCGCGTCGCGGGCTCGCGCCGCGAACGGCTGCGGGTGTTCCCCTCCCGGCTCGTCGTCCGCCGGTCCTGCGGCTGCGCCTGAGCCCACCGGCGCGCCCGCCCGCCGGGCGTCGTCCTTATATCGGGCAAACAAGGTTCTGCCGGGCTTCTCAGGACGGTCTCAGGGGACTCTCATGCTCGGCGGACACGCTGAGTGCATGACAGAGAGCCACCGCCACGAGGGCGGAACCCCGCAGCCGCAGTCCTCCTCCGCGTTCGACGGCGCCGGCTACCCGCCGCCGCCCGCGCAGCCTCCGTACGCCGACGCCTGGCAGGCCCAGGACCCGTACGCCACCGCCGGGCAGGCCACCGCGCAGGACCCGTACCCCGCGTACGCCTCCGCCGGTGGAGCGGGCGCGGCGGCCGCCCCGGCTCCGCGCCGGCGACGGCGGCTGGGCGGGCCCGCGGGGCTGCTCGCGGCGGTCGCGGTCGCGGCGGCGATGGTGGGCGGCGGGACCTCGTACGGCATCCAGCAGCTCACCGGCGGGCACGGCGACTCGGTGAGCGCGCCGGTCGCGGGCACCACGGTCTCGGCGGGCAGCAAGGGCACCGTCTCGGGCGTCGCGCAGGCCGTGAGCCCGGCCATCGTCGAGATCAGCGCGAGTTCGGACGCGGGGCAGTCGACGGGCGCGGGTGTCGTCATCACCTCCGGCGGCGAGATCGTCACCAACAACCACGTGATCTCGGGCGCCCAGCAGATCAAGGTGACGCTGTCGAGCGGCAAGTCGTACACCGCGAAGACCGTCGGCACCGACAGCGGCAAGGACCTCGCCCTCATCAAGCTCGAAGGGGCCTCGGGGCTGAAGGCGGCGACCCTCGGCAACTCCGACAACCTCAAGGTCGGCGACGACGTCGTCGCGATCGGCTCCCCCGAGGGCCTGAGCGGCACCGTGACCAGCGGTATCGTCTCGGCGCTCGACCGCGACGTGACCGTCGCGAAGGAGGGCGGCCAGGACTCGCAGCAGCAACAGCAGCAGCAGCGGGGCCAGGGTGGCTACGGCGGCGGCTCGGGCGGCGAGGAGCAGTGGCCGTTCTCGTTCGGCGGCGAGCAGTTCAACGGCGACACCGGCTCCTCCACCACGACGTACAAGGCGATCCAGACCGACGCCTCGCTCAACCCGGGCAACTCGGGCGGCGCGCTCATCGACATGAACGGCGCGATCGTCGGCATCAACTCCGCGATGTACTCGGCCGGTTCCTCGCAGTCCTCCTCCTCGGACGCGGGCAGCGTGGGCCTCGGCTTCGCCATTCCCGTCAACACGGTGAAGGCGGACCTGGACCACCTGCGCTCCGGCGCCCAGGACTGAGCGGGCCGGGACGGCGGGCCGGGGTACTCCCCGTGCGAGGCTTGGCCCCGTCGACGCGTCCGGACCGTCCGTCGCTCGCGGCGGACGGTCCGGACGGTGCGGAACAGGTACGGGACCTGCGAGGAGCGAGTGTCATGAGCCCCGCCGAAAGCGAGCGCGAGCAGCATCAGCAGCGGATTCTCGTCGTGGACGACGATCCCGCCGTACGGGAGGCGCTGCGCCGCAGCCTGGCCTTCGAGGGGTACGGCGCGGAGGTCGCGACCGACGGCCACGAGGCGCTGGCCAAGGCCGACAGCTACCGGCCCGACCTCCTCGTCCTGGACATCCAGATGCCCGGCATGGACGGGCTGACCGCCGCGCGCAGGCTGCGCGCGTCCGGTTCGACCACGCCGATCCTCATGCTGACCGCGCGCGACACCGTGGGCGACCGGGTCACCGGCCTGGACGCGGGCGCGGACGACTACCTCGTCAAGCCCTTCGAGCTGGACGAGCTGTTCGCGCGCATCCGGGCGCTGCTGCGGCGCAGCTCCTACGCGGCGGCCCAGGACGCGGCCGACGCCGACGAGGTGCTGTCCTTCGCCGACCTGCGGATGAACCTCGCGACCCGCGAGGTGTCGCGCGGCGAGCGGCCCGTCGAGCTGACCCGCACCGAGTTCACGCTGCTGGAGATGTTCCTCGCCCACCCCCGGCAGGTCCTCACCCGCGAGCAGATCCTCAAGGCCGTGTGGGGCTTCGACTTCGAACCGAGCTCCAACTCCCTGGACGTGTACGTGATGTACCTGCGCCGCAAGACGGAGGCGGGCGGCGAACCGCGCCTCGTGCACACGGTGCGCGGGGTGGGCTACGTGCTGCGCACGGGCGGGGCCGAGTGATCCGCCGCTTCAGCGCCCTGTCCCTGCGTTCCCGGCTCGGCCTGCTGACGGCGGCGGCGGTGGCGATCGCGGTCGCGGCGGTCTCGGTGGCGTGCTGGTTCATCGTGCGGGGGAAGCTGTACGACGAGATCGAGTCCGCCCTCAAGCAGAACGTGCCCACGGTGACGGTCCAGGATCTGCTGAGCACCCTGGACCAGTGCTCCTCCTCGCCGTCACGACCCGACGGGTTGCAGAGCCCGCAGGCGTACTACGTGGAGATCGTGCGCGCCGACGGGGTGCCGTGCGTGGCGCCCGGCTCCGCGGGCACGGTGCGGACCACGGAGAGCGACCAGCGGATCGCCGAGAAGGGCACGGGCTACGCCTTCCGCGACGGGACCACGACGGACGGGACGAGTGTCCGCGTCCTGACCACGGCCGTCCGGGGGCACGGGGTCACCTCGAACGTGGCCATGCTCACCGCTTATCCGCTCTCCGACACCCGCTCCACCCTCAACGAACTCGCCCTCATCCTCCTGCTCGTCTCCGGCGTCGGGGTCCTCGGCGCGGGCGGGGCGGGTGTCTGGGTCGCGCGCACCGGTCTGCGGCCGGTCAACGACCTGACGGAGGCCGCCGAGCACATCGCGCGCACCGACGACCTGACGACCCGCATCCCGGTCGAGGGCGACGACGAGATCGCGCGGCTCTCGCTGTCCTTCAACAGCATGACCGCGTCCCTCGCCTCCTCCCGCGAACTCCAGCAGCAGCTCATCGCGGACGCGGGCCACGAGCTGCGCACCCCGCTCACCTCGCTGCGCACCAACGTCGAACTCCTCGTCCGCAGCGAGCAGACGGGCCGCGCGATCCCCCCGGAGGACCGCAGGGAACTCCTGGAGTCGGTCAAGGCGCAGATGACGGAACTCGCGCTGCTGATCGGGGACCTCCAGGAACTGTCCCGCCCGGACGCGGGCCAGCACGGGCCGCTGGAGATCATCGGCCTGCACGAGGTCGCCGAGACGGCGCTGAAGCGGGCCCGGCTGCGCGGACCGCACCTCACGATCGACTCCGCCCTCTCCCCCTGGTACGTACGCGGTCAGCGGCCCGCCCTGGAGCGCGCCGTCGTCAACGTCCTGGACAACGCGGTCAAGTTCAGCCCCGAGGGCGGCACGGTCGAGGTGCGGCTGGAGGACGGCACGCTGACGGTGCGCGACCACGGCCCCGGCATCCCCGCCGGGGACCTGCCGTACGTCTTCGACCGCTTCTGGCGCTCCCCGTCCGCCCGCGCCCTGCCCGGCTCGGGCCTCGGCCTGTCGATCGTGGCCCGCACCGTGCGGGGCATGGGCGGCACGGTGGACCTCGCGGCGGCCGAGGACGGCGGCACCGTCGCGACCGTACAGCTGCCGGGCGCCCCGGCCCCGCCACCGGCCGAACCCCCGGGCGGCGCGACGGCGGCCGGACGCGCGGAGGGCTGAACGGGGGCGGGCGCGCCGCGCCTCAACGCCGCCCCGCGCTCCTGCGGGCGTCCGGGGCCGACGCGAGGGCGGCGCGTTCCTGTTCGCGGTCGATGTCGGCGGCGAGGTCCTCGCCGGACAGCAGGTCGTGCGAGTGGAGGCGGCGCTCGCGGTCCTCGTCGGTGGCCTGCTCGGGGTGGCGGGCGCGCCAGTACGGGTTGTCGTGCGGGAGGCGGCCCGAGACCCGGCCGTACATCCCGCAGCACAGGATCAGCAGGCCCACCACGAAGCTGAAGATGACGTTGCTCATCCGGAAGTCCAGGATGTTGGCCGGCCGGTCCAGGATGAAGACGTGCACGAAGCCGCTGAGCACGAACAGCGCGCCGACGATCATGTTCACCGTCGAGGCGACGTTCCCGCCGATGAACGCGGCGACCGCGAGGACCGAGCCGAAGACCAGCGAGAGCACGCTGAGCACCCCGTTGGTCGACAGACCGGCGATCTGCTGGCCGCTCGTGTCGAAGGGGCTGAGCTGGTCGGCGAGCCCGAGGCAGCCGAACACGACGAGCAGCAGCCCGCACAGCGCGGCGCCCCAGCGGTAGACCCCGGCCAGTTTGCGGTCCGTGGGCAGTCCGTCCTCTAGCTTCATCGCCGTCCTCCGTTTCACGGACCGCGCTCCGGCCCGTTTCGCGGGCCGCACTCCGGCCCACCCCTCTCAGCCTCGGCCCATCCGGGGCGGGACGCATCTCCTGTCCCCGGCCGCGGGGGCCCGGCCCGGGGCGGCCTCCCGGACCAGCTCAGCGGCCCGGCGGCCTCGCCGCGGCCGCCGACAGCTCCCGTACCGCCGCGTCCAGCAGCATCCGGTCCCTGGGCTGCGTCAGCAGCGCCCCCGCCCGGCCGGCGGGCAGCCAGCGGATCTCGTCCACCTCGTCGTTCGGCTCGAAGCTGCCGGAGACCGCCTCGGCGACCCAGTAGGCGACGGTCTTCGGGCGGCCGCGCGCCACGTAGTGCACCGTGGGCAGGGGCCGGCCCGGGCGGCACGCGCGGCCCGTCTCCTCGGCGACCTCGCGCAGGGCCGCGCCCAGGTAGTCCTCGCCCGGCTTCAGCTTGCCCTTGGGGTGGGACCAGTCGTCGTACTTCGGGCGGTGCACGAGGCAGAACTCGCGCCCCGCGCCGCCCGCGCGGCGCCACAGGACGCAGCCCGCCGCCCGCACCGGACCGGGCGTCCCCTGCCCGTCGGGGCCCGTCACCCCGCCCACGCCGCCTCCCGCTGCCAGGCCCGGTGGAAGGCGTACCGGGCGGCCTCGACCTCGTGGCGCTGGTCGGCGTGCAGGACACCGAGGGAGTACGCGGTGGCCGGGGCGATCCTCGGGGTGCGCGCGGCGGAGGCGGCGGCCGAGGCGGCCTCGGCGGCGTCCCGGTGGCGGTCCAGGGCCTGCGCGGCGCGGCGCAGTGCCGGATCGTCCTGACCGGTCATCGCCTCGACGGCGTACCGCCGCAGCCGCAGCAGCTGCCGCGCCCGCAGCCACGGCGTGTCCTGCGCCTCGGCGTCCTGCTCGCCGAGCACCAGCGCCTGCGCGTTGTACGGCACTCCGGCACGCCCCAGCGGCAGCTGGGTGACGGCCTCGCCGAGCCGCTCGGCGGTGCGCTCGGCGAGCGGGGCCGGCGCGACCGGCTCCCCCGTGCCCGTACCCGTACCCGCCCGCAGCGGCACCTCGCTCGCGAGGACGGCGACGCTGTCGGCGACCGCGTGGAAACGCCCGGAGCCGAGCGCGCCGAGCGCCGCCGAGTGCGCCCGGTTGCGGGCCAGCGTGAGCTGCCGCTCCAGCAGCGCCCCGGCGCGCGCGGCCCCCACCGAGAGCGCCCCCGAGGCGCCCCCGCCCGTTCCCGGGCCCTGGGCGGTCAGCACGGCCGCGGCGGCCCGGGCCTGCGGCAGCGCGGGGACGGGCGCCGTCTCCTGCGAGAGGCGGTGCAGCGCGCCGAGCAGCCGTTCGAGCCGTTCGGCGTAGGCGTGCTCCCGGCCCAGGGTGCCCGCGAGCCAGCCCAGCTCGGTGCGCAGGGTGTCGGCCCAGTCCGGGTCGAACAGCGGACGGAAGGTGTGCAGGGTCGCGTCGATCCTGCGCGCCGTGCGGCGCAGCGCGCGGGCCGCCTCGGCGGCGTCCGAGGCGACCGTCCCGCTCTCCCGTTGCAGGCGCAGCGCCCGCAGGAACCCGGTCGCCTGCTCCCGCAGGTAACCGGCGGCCGGCCCGCCCGGGACGGGGGGGTCAAGTGGTCGTGGTGCCACGCCTGCGCCTCCGCGCGTCGATGAGCAGTTCCTGCACATTGGGGAGCGGCTGCCCGTCCTGGTCGGTGGCGTGCCGGTTCCACTCGCCGTCGGGGCCCAGGTGCCACGAGGCGGTGGTGTCGGACATGCCGGTCTCCAGGAACCGGCCGAGGGCAGCGCGGTGGGCGGGGTCGGAGACCCGGACGAGGGCCTCGATACGGCGGTCGAGGTTGCGGTGCATCATGTCGGCGCTGCCGATCCACACCTCGGTCTCGCCGCCGTTGCCGAAGGCGAAGACCCGCGAGTGCTCCAGGAAGCGGCCGAGGACGGAACGCACCCGGATGTTCTCCGAGAGGCCGGGCACCCCGGGCCGCAGCGCGCAGATCCCGCGCACCCACACGTCGACGGGCACCCCGGCCATCGCCGCGCGGTAGCACGCGTCGATGATCGCCTCGTCGACCATCGAGTTGGCCTTGATGCGCACGAACGCGGGCCGCCCCGCCCGGTGGTGCGCCACCTCCTTCTCGATGCGCGCTATCAGCCCGTCGCGCAGCGACTTGGGGGCGACGAGCAGCCGCCGGTAGGTCTCCCGCCGCGAGTAGCCGGAGAGCCGGTTGAACAGGTCGGAGAGGTCGGCGCCCACCTGGTGGTCGGCGGTGAGCAGACCGAGGTCCTCGTAGAGCCTGGCGGTCTTCGGGTGGTAGTTGCCGGTGCCGACGTGCGAGTAGCGGCGCAGCGTGTCGCCCTCCTGGCGGACCACGAGCGACAGCTTGCAGTGCGTCTTGAGGCCCACCAGCCCGTACACGACGTGGCAGCCGGACTCCTCCAGCTTCCGCGCCCACTTGATGTTGGCCTGCTCGTCGAAGCGGGCCTTGATCTCGACGAGGACGAGGACCTGCTTGCCGGACTCGGCGGCGTCGATGAGGGCGTCCACTATCGGCGAGTCGCCGGAGGTGCGGTACAGCGTCTGCTTGATCGCGAGGACGTCCGGGTCGGCCGCCGCCTGCTCCAGGAAGGCCTGCACGGAGGTGGAGAAGGAGTCGTAGGGGTGGTGCAGCAGGACGTCCCGCTCGCGGACGGCGGCGAAGATGTCGGGCGCGGAGGCCGACTCGACCTCGGCGAGGTCGCGGTGGGTGCCCGCGATGAACTTCGGGTACTTCAGCTCGGGCCGCTCCAGCGAGGAGATCATCCCGAACAGCCCGGTCAGGTCGAGCGGACCGGGCAGCGGGTACACCTCGACGTCGGAGATCTTCAGCTCCCGCACCAGCAGGTCCAGGATGTACGGGTCGATCGACTCCTCGACCTCCAGTCGTACCGGCGGCCCGAAGCGGCGCCGCATGAGTTCCTTCTCCAGCGCCTTGAGCAGGTTTTCCGCGTCGTCCTCCTCGACCTCCAGGTCCTCGTTCCTGGTGAGCCGGAACATGTGGTGCGCGAGCACCTCCATGCCGGGGAACAGCTCCTCCAGGTGCGCGGCGATGACGTCCTCGATGGGCACGTACCGGTCGGGCGCGGCCTCCAGGAAGCGGCTGAGCAGCGGTGGGACCTTGACGCGCGCGAAGTGCCGGTGGCCGCTGACCGGGTTGCGGACGACGACGGCGAGGTTGAGCGAGAGCCCCGAGATGTACGGGAAGGGGTGCGCGGGGTCGACGGCCAGCGGCGTCAGCACCGGGAAGATCTGGTTGCGGAACAGCGTGAACAGCCGCGCCTGCTCCTTCTCGGTCAGCTCCGCCCAGCGCACGAGGTGGACGCCCTCGTCGGCGAGCGCGGGCAGGACGTCCTGCTGGAAGCAGGCCGCGTGCCGGGCCATGAGTTCGCGCGAGCGGGTCCAGATCAGGTCCAGCACCTCGCGGGGCAGCAGTCCGGAGGCGGAGCGGGTCGCGACGCCGGTCGCGATGCGCCGCTTGAGCCCGGCGACGCGGACCATGAAGAACTCGTCGAGGTTGCTCGCGAAGATCGCGAGGAAGTTGGCGCGCTCCAGCAGCGGGGTGCGCGGGTCCTCGGCCAGTTCGAGGACGCGTTCGTTGAAGGCGAGCCAGCTGCGCTCCCGGTCCAGGAACCGGTTCGGGGGCAGTTCCGCGCCGCCCGAGGTGTCCTCGTACACGTCGAGGTCGGAGTCGAGGTCCGGTTCCAGGTCCGAGTCCCCGGAGCGCACCACTGTCGGCCGGTGAGCGGCGAGCGAACCGGTGGAGGGCCGGGGATGGACCGAGGCGCTGCTGCTGGACTGGGTCATGAAGTCATTCTTCCGCGTGGAACCCGTTCCAGGCGCGTCGAAGGGGCCCTCTTCACCGGCGGCCCCCGGCGGGGAGGCGGTGAGACGGAGGGGCCCGTGGGGGGACGGTCCGGCGGTGGGGTCCCCGCTGGGACGGGGCTCGGGCACGGCGGGCTGCATTCCGCGAGCCTGCCGTGCCTTGCTGAATGACTGGTTACGGACACGTGGCGCGCAGTTTGCGCGCGGGGCTCCGGACGGGGGCGGGGGTCACCGCCCCACCTCCGGGCGGCCGGTTCAGCTCTCGGTGCGGTACATGAGGTCCGTCTCGTGCGTGGTGAAGCCGAGGCGTTCGTAGACGGAGACGGCGGCCGTGTTGTCCGCGTCGACGTAGAGCATCGCGGTCGGCAGTCCCTCGGCGGCCAGGTGGAGCAGCCCGATCGTGGTGAGCGCCTTGCCGAGCCCGCCGCCCTGCGCCCCGGGCCGCACCCCGACCACGTACACCTCGCCGAGCCGCTCCTCGGCGTGCACCTTGGTCCAGTGGAAGCCGACCAGCTCGGCGTCCTCGGTGCCCTCGTCGCGCACGGCGAGGAAGAAGCCCTTCGGGTCGAACCAGGGCTCGGCCATGCGGTCTTCGAGGTCGCGCCGCGTCAGGTTGCCCTGCTCGGGGTGGTGCGCGAAGGCGGCGGCGTTCACCGCGAGCCAGTCCGCTTCGTCCGCGCCGGGCACGAAGGCGCGTACGGAGACGCCCTCGGGCAGTACGGGCTCGGGCAGGCCGAGCCGGTCCAGGGGGCGGCGCAGCTGCCGCAGCTCGCGGAAGAGCGCGAGGCCGAGCACCTGCGCGAGGTGCCGGGCCGCCGGGTGCCCGCCGTGCGCCCACACCCGCAGCCGCTTCCCGCTCGCGGCGAGCAGCGCCTTGCCGAGCGCCCGCCCGTGTCCCCGGGCCCGCAGCGCGGGGTGCACGACCAGCTCGGCCGCGGGCGGCTCCACCGGGTCGCTCCCGTCGAGCTGCGCGTACCCCGCGAGCGTCCCGTCGGCGGCGGTCAGCAGCAGGTGCAGCACACCCTCCCTGGCCCCGCCCCGCAACCGCAGCCGTCCCTGCTCGGACACGGCCTGCCGCCCGTCCCGCCGGGCGGCCTCGGCCAGCAGCTCACCGACCTCCCCGGCCTGCTGCGGGCTGAGGACGTCCAGGGTCTCGATCCGACGGGGCGGCGTGGTCACGGCATCGCTGGTCATGGTCACGAGGGTACGGAAAGGGGCCGCGGGGGTCAGCTCGTGGGCTCCGTGCCCAGCACCGCGTCGGCCACCCGTGTGAGGTCCTCGGCGGAGGGCAGCAGTGCGCGCACCCGTTCGGGGACCCCGGACCAGGAGCTGACGGCCAACGGCTGGTTGTGGCCGCGCAGGGAGTACTCGACCATCGCCCGGTCACGGCTCCCGGCGATGAGGATGCCGATCGTGGGGCCGTCCACCTCGGCGTCCCTGAGGACGTCGTCGACGACGGCCGTGTAGAAACCGAGCTTGCCGATGTGCTCGGGCTCCGCCTTGCGGGTCTTGAGCTCGACTACCACGTAGCAGCGCAGCCGGCAGTGGTAGAAGAGCAGGTCGATCCGGTAGTCCGACTCCCCGACCCGCAGCGGGTACTGCCGCCCGACGAAGGCGAAACCCACGCCCAGCTCGGTGAGGAAGGGGACGAGCCGGGCGACGAGCGCCTCCTCCAGCTCCCGCTCCGCCACCTCGCCGCCCAGCCCGGTGAAGTCCAGCTGATAGGGGTCCTTGACGATCTCCTGGGCGGCGGCGGACGCCCCCGGCAGCGTCACGTCGAAGTTGTTGGCCGCCGCGCCTTCCCGCAGGTGCAGGCAGTTCTCGATCGCCGACCGCAGCCGGTCCCTGGACCAGCCGTGATGAACGGCGTGCTGGGCGTAGAAGTCCAGCTCGAAGCGGTCGCGGCACTTGTCGAGGAGGAGCTGGATATGGCCCCAGGGCAATTGGCCAGCAACTTGCTGGCCAATTGGCTCGGGCCAGGTGCGAGCACACTGCTGCATGTACTTGAGGTTGGCCGGCTGAACCCCCGCTGCCCGGGAAACTCCGTCCGCAGTTCGGCGGCGATCCGGTCGACGACCTTGGTGCCCCACTTCTCGGCGGCCTGACGTTCCAGAATGCGGTGCCCCAACTGCCAGTACATGGTGACGAGTTCGGTGTTGACGCGCAGAGCGGCCCGGACCCGGGCGGCGCGCACGGTGGTCTTCAGCTCGTCGAGCAGCTCGGTGAGGCCCGGCGGGACGGTGGACCCTTGGGCGGGTACCACCGGTTTGGCGGCGGTCTTCTCGGTCATACCGGACACCCTTGCGGAGGCCGCACACGCGGTGACGTTCCTGCACCCGACGACCATTCCTTCGAGTGAGTCGCGGGGGGCCGTGTCCCCGGCGGCCCCCCTCGGCAACCAGCTCGTAACCCGCATCCCCCTGTCGTGCTACGCGCGTTGACCATAGGCTGCGCTCCGCATGCCGCTTCTCGCCCGTCTCCTGGCGCGCTCAGCTCCCGCAGGACGGGCCATCACCGAGGGGAACCGACTTGTCAGCCACACCACTTCACCCGAGACGCCGCACCCGGCGCCTGCTGGCCGTCGCGGCGGGACTGGCGACGGTGGGCGCGCTGTCGGCCACGATGCCGGCCAGCGCCCAGACCGGCGGCCACGGACCCGGGTCCGCCCACCACGGCCAGGACCACGGGCACGGGCACGGGCACGGGCACGGGCACGGGAACGGGAACGGCGGTAAGGACAAGACCGTCGACGTCCAGCTCCTGTCCTTCAACGACTTCCACGGCAACCTGGAGGCCCCGTCCGGCTCCTCCGGCACGGTCAACGAGATCCAGCCGGACGGGACCACGAAGGCCGTCGCGGCCGGCGGTGTCGAGTACCTGGCCTCCTCGCTGCGCACGGCCCGCGAGGGCGAGAAGTACAGCGTCACGGCGGCGGCCGGCGACCTGATCGGGGCGAGCCCGCTGCTCTCCGGCCTCTTCCACGACGAGCCGACCGTCGAGGCGATGAACAAGCTCGGCCTCGACGTCACGAGCGTCGGCAACCACGAGTTCGACGAGGGCGCCACCGAACTCGCCCGCGTCCAGAACGGCGGCTGCCACCCCACCGACGGCTGCTTCGAGAAGGGGAAGAAGTTCCCCGGCGCCGACTACCCCTACCTCGCGGCCAACGTGACGCAGGAGAAGACGGGCAAACCCCTCCTCAAGCCGTACACGGTGTGGAAGAAGGGCGATGTCAGGATCGGCTTCATCGGGGTCACCCTCGAAGGCACGCCGGACATCGTCACCGCCGAGGGCGTCAAGGGCCTGACGTTCCACGACGAGGTCGAGACGGTCAACAAGTACGCGAAGGAGCTGGACCGCCAGGGCGTCAAGTCCATCGTGGCCCTCATCCACGAGGGCGGGCTGCCCGCGAACGGCGCGTACAACTACGACTGCGACTCCCCGGCGGCGGGTGGCGGGATCTCCGGCCCCATCGTGGACATCGCGAAGGGCATCAGCCCGAAGGTCGACGCCCTCGTCACCGGTCACACCCACAACGCCTACGTGTGCACGATCCCCGACCCCTCGGGCAGGCCCCGTCTGGTCACCTCCGCCTCGTCCTTCGGCCGGCTCTACACGGACACGACGCTGACGTACGACCGGAGGACCAGGGACATCGTCCGTACGAAGGTCTCCTCCGCCAACCACGTCGTGAGCCGCACCCAGCCCAAGGCGCCGGACATGACCTCGCTCATCAGCCGCTGGAACAAGCTCGCCGCGCCGGTCGCCGACCAGCCGGTCGGCTGGATCAGCGGGGACGTCCCGCGCGGTACGGGCCCCGAGCAGCCGCTCGGCGACCTCATCGCCGACGCGCAGCTCGCCCACGGCCAGACCCTCGACCCGAAGACCTCGCTGGCCCTGATGAACCCGGGCGGGGTGCGCGCCGACCTCGTGTACAAGGCGAGCGGCGCCGAGGGCGACGGCGTCGTCACCTACGGCGAGGGCTTCACCGTCCAGCCGTTCAGCAACACCGTCAACCTCGTGAGCCTGACCGGACGGCAGCTCGTCACCGCGCTCCAGCAGCAGGTCAGCGGCGCCAACGAGGCCGCGCCGAAGATCCTCCAGGTCTCCGAGGGGCTCACCTACACGCTCGACCTGACGAAGAGCGGCGCCGACCGCGTCGTGGCCGGCTCGGTGCGGCTGAACGGCGAGCCGATCGGCCCCGACACCACCTACCGGGTCGCGACGAACAACTTCCTCGCGGGCGGCGGCGACGGCTTCGCGGCCCTCGCCCAGGGCACCGACCCGCTCGTGGGCAGCGACGACCTGAAGGCGTTCAACGACTACCTGACGGCGAACTCCTCCGCCGCCGACCCCATCGACCCGCCGGCCGCGAACCGGATCACGGTCGTCAAGTAGGCACGCGTGCGGCCCTTCGCGCGGAGGGCCGTGTGACCCGTCTGTAAGAAGCGCGTCAACTAATGTGCGCATATGCCCGCTTAGCGGGCGCGGGGCTTGCGGTCGGGGGTCGAACGTATGGTCAACTGCGACGATGCGTTCCCCCCACCGCATAGCCCAGCCGTCCCCCGAGCCCTCCGCGTACGCGACGACCCCCCACCCGTCGCACGTGTCGCCCGAACCGTACGAGCCGTACCACGAGCCGTACGAGCCGCGCTACACGAACCCGTACGAGGAGCTCGCCGGGCTGGCCGACAACCCGCTCGACGACGTCCTGCGCTACGAGGACGAGGCCGAGGACGCCCCCGGTCACGAGGCGGGCTTCGACCCCGACGAGCCGTGGGCGCCGCCCAACCACCGGCGCGGCAGGCGCTGGTTCCGCCTCGCCGGGCTGCCCTTCGCGATCAAGGCGTCCATCGCGATCCTCACCCTGATCGCCTTCCTGGCCCTCGGTGACCGCTGGGCCGTGCTCTTCGCGGAGCACGAGGCGGCGGAGAAGATCAAGGACGCGATGCACCTGGAGGCCACGCCCGAGGTCGACATCGGCGGCTTCCCCTTCGTCACGCAGCTGGCCCGCAAACGGCTCGACTCCGTCACGGTGACCGTCCCGGACGTGGCCGCCGACCGCGTCTCCCTCGCGAAGGTCTCCGCGACGGCCGAGAACATCCGGATCGACGCCGACCTGCCGAGCACCTTCCGCAGCGTCGACGTGGGCCGGGTGCACGGCGAGGTACTGCTGTCCTTCGACGACCTCAACCGCGAGCTGGGCGCCTCGCAGGTCACCTTCACCGGCACGGGGCCGCAGCACGTACTGGCCCGGGGGACCGTACCGGTCGCGGGGCACGACCTGCGGGTGCGCGCCGACGCGACGCTCGCCCGGTCGGGCGACCGGGGCGTGGACATGCGCGTGGGCGGGATGCAGCTCACCGTCGGCGACCTCGCCACCTTCCGCCCCGGCACCAAGCGGGGGGACGGGCTGCACCTCACGGAGAAGTCCGCGCGCGCCGTCCAGCAGGAGACCGACAAGATCAAGGCCATGTTCGAGGTCCCCGCGATGGTCGACCGCCTCGGCGTCCCCAAGGACGCGGTGCGCACCGCGCTGGACAGCGACGAGAAGCTCCACGAGCTGACCGGAACCCCCCGCTTCCTGCACCAGCTCATGGACGTCAACCTCATCGACGCGGCCCTGGACCACCCCGAACTCCTGCGCCGCCTCGGCTTCGACCCGGCCCTCCTGACCGGCCTCTCCGAGCTGACACGCCCCCAGCTGGCCGACGAACTCTCCCTCGGCTTCCAGCTCCCCAAGATCCCCTCCCAGTCCGGCGACGTCTCCCTCAAGGACGTCCGGGTGGAGAAGACGGGCATCCGCGTGGACCTCTCCGGCCAGAACCTGGGCTTCGGAACGAAGTGACGCCTGGGTGAGGGGCCTGGGGTAACACCCACGTGAGGGCCCCGGGTCGTAGGTCGTGGCGCGCACCGGCCGGGGCGGGAAGGCGGCATCCCCACTCCGGCCGGTCACCACCCGCGCAGGTGGCTCAGCCCCGCCCCTCCGACGCGCCCCGCCCCCTCCTCCCGTCCCTCTCCCTCTCCGCGTCATGCGGATGCCGCCCGATGAGCACCCGGCAGTCGGTGGCCCGCGAGTAGTCGCGCCCGGCCTCGGCCAGGACCTCCTCCCGCCGCAACTCCGCGCACCGGGCGCACGCCTCCTCGCCCGTCTCCTCCACCCGTTCGCTCATCCCCGCACCTGCGCCCAGACCCGCTTGCCCCCCGGCTGCGGCTGCGCACCCCAGCACGCGGCGAACGCGGTGACCAGCAACAGCCCCCGCCCGCCGAGGTCATCGGGCCCGGCCATGCGCGGCACGGGCCTGACGCGCGAGGAGTCGGAAACGGACACCTCCACGGCGCCCCCGTCGAGCCTCGCGACGACGACACGGACCGTCTCGCCACACGCGTGCGCCACGGCGTTCGCGACCAGTTCCGAGACGACGAGCGCGGCCGGCTCGGCGAGCACGTCGAGCCCCCACACCCCGAGCGCGTGCCGCACCAGCCGCCGCGCGGGCTCGGCGGACGCCTCCGTACGGGAGAAGACCTCGTGGTACGCGGGGCCACCGATACCGGAGGCGCAGGGGTCCTGCCCCTTGGCGAGGCTGCTGTCGTACTCGTACATGGCGGTCCGGTCCCGTGAGAGCTGACGGCGGAGTCGAGGCGGGCGAGGGGGAGGAACAGGAGCGCTCCCGGCGGCCGAGGCCGCCTCGGGCAGTCCTTCTTTCGGGTGAGGAACGGCAGGAGACTGCCGCGCCCTTCGTAACGCCTCACCCTCACGGGCAGGGAGGGGAGGGCTGGGGGGCAGGTGCATGAATGACCTCGTCTCGCAGGTGAACGCGCCGCGACACGCACATTTCCGTGATCAAGCACACACGCTTCGTCACGTATCGCGTGAGAGGAGTCTGTCCTGCCTCACCTCAAACCGGCAAGTGAGTCACCTGAATAAGTAATCGATGATTTATTCGGTGGCGCGATTTCCACACCTGAGGCGATAGATTCGGCACCTGCGGGGCGAGAGGGGGACCTAAGCGTTCGTCAACTCACCTCGTAGCTGCGAAACTTCACCCGTGCGCACTCACCCAACGGAGGTGTCAGCACCACATGCCTAACCAGAGGGCGATCCCCACCTTGCGCCGCAGGCGTCTGGGCAACGAACTGCGACGCAGGCGGACCGCCGCAGGTATGGAAAGCCGCGCCGCCGCCGAGGCGATGGGCTGGGCCGAGAGCAAGTACTCACGCGTCGAGAACGCGAAGGCGCGCGTGACCCCGCCCCAGGTCGAGGAGTTGCTCAAACTCTTCGGCGTCGACGACCCGGAGGTCGGCACCGCCCTGACGAACCTGGCGCGCGACGCCGGGAAGCAGGGGTGGTGGCGTCCTTACGGGGACGTGGTCACTGAGTCGTATCGGGATTTCCTCGATTTGGAGGCAGATGCCGAGCTTGAGCAGGTCACCGCTCCGGGCCTGATCCCCGGGCTTCTCCAGACCGGCGGCTACGCGCGCGAGATCATCGCGGCTACGGGCCTCACTCTGACTCAGGACGAAGTGCACGCCTTGGCGGAGGTGCGCAGGGCGCGACAGGCGATACTCACTACGCGCCCAGGCAGGCAGGCGCCACTCAAGCTCTGGGCCGTGGTTCACGAGGCCGCCCTGCACATGACCTCGGCAGAGCAACCTCACATGATGTACGACCAGCTTCGCCATCTGCTCGACATGTCGGAGCTGCCGAACGTCACCCTCCAAGTGCTCGACCTGCGCGGAACAGCCAGCCCCGGTGTGGTCGGTCTACTGGAGATCGTGCACTTTCCTGCTCCCTGGCCCACGGTGGTCAACTTGGAGAATCTGCAAGGAAGCCACTTTGTGGAGGGCACCGAGGACGTGAAGGTGTTTGAGGATGCCTTCGCTCGCGTGGTCGCCGCAGCCTTGTCCGTGGGTGACTCACGTATGAAGATCAGAAACATCATGAACGGAATGAACAAGTGACAACACCTCCCGGAACGCGCTCGTACGACCTCTCGGATACCGACTGGTTCAAGTCTTCCTACAGCAACGCTGCCAATAACTGCGTCGAGGTTGCGGCCCTGCCCGGCGGAATCGCCTTGCGCGACTCCAAGGACACCTCCCGCACCCCCCTGCGCTACACCACCGCCCAGTGGACGGCCTTCTGCACGGGAATCGCCACCGGCACCCTCTGACCCGCTGGACGACGGGCCCTCTCCAGCCATACCGGAGAGGGCCCCGTACCGTCCCGCCAGCCCATTCCACGATCTCCACTCGTTGCAGCGGCACTTCACATGGGTAGCCCTCACCCATGACAAACCACCACAGCGCACCCACACCACGCCTCGCGGAAGCAACCTGGTTCAAGTCCTCGTACAGCGCTGGCGCCGAGAACTGCGTCGAGGCAGCGCCCCTCCCCAGCGGCATCGCCGTACGCGACTCCAAAGACACCTCCCGCACCCCGCTGCGCTACACCACCGCACAGTGGACGGCCTTCTGCACAGGAATTGCCACCGGCACCCTCTGACTCACAGGACGGCGGGCCCTCTCCAGCTTCCCCGCGCATCCCTCAACCTTCTGCTATTGAACCCCGACGCACACGGGTAGCCCTCCCCCATGACAACGAGCCGGACCGCCCCCACGCCATCCCCCGAAGAGGCAACCTGGTTCAAGTCCTCGTACAGCAGCGGGGCCGAGCAGTGCGTCGAGGCCGCAGCCCTGCCGGGCGGCATCGCCGTACGCGACTCCAAGGACACCACCCGCACTCCTCTGCGCTACGCCACCGCACCATGGACGGCCTTCTGCACGGGGTTCACCTCCGGAGCCCTCTGAACCCCGGCAACAGCGGGCCCGCCCCACTCCGCTCGCCGAATCGCCCAACTCCGCTCGTTGACGAACCCTTTCAAGGAGGTAGCCCTCACCCATGACAACCCACCGCACCACCTCCGCACCGCCCCTCGCGGGAGCAACCTGGTTCAAGTCCTCGTACAGCAACGCAGCCGAAAACTGCGTCGAGGCCGCGCTCCTGCCCGGCGGGCTCGCCGTACGCGACTCCAAAGACACCTCCCGCACCCCCCTGCGCTACACCACCGCCCAGTGGACGGCCTTCTGCACAGGAATCACCACCGGCACTCTCTGAACCCGCAGGACGACGGGCCCCCTTCCGGCCGAATCGGGCCCGTCCCGCCATGCCAGCGGCGCCTCCTCGAACACCGCACGTTGCAGCGGCACTTCACATGGGTAGCCCCCAGCCATGACAAACCACCACACCGCACCCACACCACGCCTCGCGGAAGCAACCTGGTTCAAGTCCTCGTACAGCGCTGGTGCCGAGAACTGCGTCGAGGCCACCCCCCTCCCCGGCGGCATCGCCCTGCGCGACTCCAAGGACATCTCCCGCTCCCACCTGCGCTACACCACCGCACCATGGACGGCCTTCTGCGCAGGAATCACCACCGGCACCCTCTGACCCACAAGACGACGGCCCCTCTCCAGCCACACCGGAGAGCCTCATCTTGCGAGCGAGCACCGAACTCCACTACTTGCAGCGGACGTTCACGGGGTATCCCTCACCCATGACAACCCACCGCACCGCACCCACACCGTCCCTCGCGGAAGCGACCTGGTTCAAGTCCTCGTACAGCACTGGCGCCAACAACTGCGTCGAGGCCACCCCCCTCCCCACCGGCATCGCCGTACGCGACTCCAAGGACACCTCCCGCACCCCCCTGCGCTACACCACCGCACCATGGACAACCTTCTGCGCAGGAATCACCACCGGCACCCTCTGACCCACAAGACGACAGGCCCTCTCCGGCCGGCCCCGGAGAGGGCGCCCCGCGCTCTTCCGCCGCGCGCCCCGAATCCGCGCGCCCCGAATCCGCGTACAGCGAGGCCCCTCCGCCCCCGGCACTCAGCGGTCAGCGGTCAGCACTCAGCGGCCAGCCCAGCGCACCCCGCAGAAGCCGTACTCCACGAGGAGGTTCTCGGCTTCGCTCGGCACCCGCCCGGAAACCGACCGGCCCGCCCCCTCAGGCCCGCACCGCCGCCGCCCCCGCCTCACTTCTCCGCCCGGAACCAAGTCGGCGCCACCTTCAGCCACACCGGTGGACAGTCCTGCGCGTAGCCACCCGTCCTTCGGACCGGAAGCGCTCGCCCAACGGAATGACACCTTCCCGCCGCGCCTCGGAGGCCCCGTTTGACATCAATGGAACACTGTTCCAGTATGGGTGGTGGAACAACGTTCCATGCTGTCCGTCCGGCGCTTGCCGGGTGGCCCGCCACGAGATGTCGGAGGAAGACATGGCACTACAGGACCAGCCCGCGTACCTCATCAGGATGCGCGCCAAGCCCGGGCTCGGCGACAAGCTGTTCACCCTGGCCACCGAGGGGATGGAGAAGTCGGGGGCCTCCGACCGGTACACCATCGTCCGCGAGGACGCCGACCCGGACGTGCTGTGGAACATGGAGGTGTTCCGGAGCCACGAGGCGAAGGACGCCTACGAGAACAGCCCGCTCGCCGACGAACTGCGCGACGAGATCATCGGCCTTCTCGCCGAGCCGCCCACGCGGATCGAGGTCCACCCGTACGCGGCGCTGCCCGCCGACCCGGCCTGAGCCGCCGACGGGTTTCCGCCACACCGCAAACCGCACCACCACCCGTAGCGACCGCCCAGACGGTCCGCGTCCGCGGGAACCGGGAACGCAGAGGCGCCCGGCACGAACCACCGTGCCGGGCGCCTCTGTGTTCCCGCGACCCCGCCGACCCCTGGTTCCCCGGTCCCCCCGGGGCCGGAGTCCGGGCACGCAGGCCGAGGCGAGACCGCACACGCCCCCGCCCGTCCGGCGCCTGAGAACCCCACCGCCCGCAGGCCCGACAACGAGACCGCACCACCCACCCAGCCGTCCGGCGCCTGAGAACCCCACGAGCCCCAGCCCCGGCACGAAACCCCACCCCCACCCAGCCCGTCCGGCCCCTGAGGACACCGAGCCCTCCGGCGCCTGAGGACACGGCCTGCCCCACGACGTCCGCCGAGGTTCACCCCCCGTTCACCGACGTCAGTCACCCGCTTCACCTGTTCTGCCTAATTTCGGCCTCACAGGACGCGGTCCCCGGGAGACACCGGTCGCCGCTCCCGCGCACTTGGTACCCCGGCCGAAGGCCACCCCGCACGCCGCGCCCCGCAGGGCCCGGCTCCTGGAAGGAACCCCAGACAGTGAAGCTCCCGCGCAAGACCCGGCTTCGCGCCCTCTCCCTCGGCGTCGTCGCCGTCTCCGGCGCCCTGGCCCTCACGGCGTGCGGCTCCGACGACACGAGCGGCGGACCGGACAAGGGCGACAGCAGCTCCAAGGCCGCCGCCGCCCCCGAGGCCGGCGCGATCGACTGCGCCGACGCCAAGGGCGAGCTGCTCGCCTCCGGTTCCTCCGCCCAGCAGAACGCGATCGACGCCTGGGTGAAGAACTACACGGCCGCCTGCAAGGACGTCCGGATCAACTACAAGCCCGACGGCTCCGGCGCCGGTGTCACCGCGTTCCTCCAGGGCCAGACCGCCTTCGCCGGCTCCGACTCGGCCCTCAAGCCGGAGGAGATCGCGAAGTCGAAGGAGGTCTGCAAGGACAGCCAGGCCATCGACCTGCCGATGGTCGGCGGCCCCATCGCGATCGGCTACAACGTCCCGGGCGTCGACAACCTGGTGCTGGACGCGAAGACCCTCGCCCACATCTTCGACGGCAAGATCGCGACGTGGGACGACAAGGAGATCAAGGCCCTCAACCCGGACGCGAAGCTGCCCGGCACGAAGATCCAGGCCTTCCACCGCTCCGACGAGTCCGGTACGACGGACAACTTCACCAAGTACCTCAAGGCCGTCGCCCCCGACGACTGGAAGTACGAGGGCGGCAAGGCCTGGCAGGCCAAGGGCGGCCAGTCCGCCTCCGGCTCCTCCGGCCTCGCCCAGCAGGTCAAGGGGACGGCCGGCGCGATCTCCTACTTCGAGCTGTCCTACGCCCAGGGCGGCATCAGCACGGTCGACGTCAAGACGAAGGCCGCCGAGCCGGTCAAGGCGACCACCGAGAACGCCTCGAAGGCCATCGCCGCCGCGAAGGTCGTCGGCACCGGCAAGGACCTGTCGCTCCAGCTCGACTACAACCCGACCGCCGACGGCGCGTACCCGATCACCCTGGTGACGTACGAGATCGCCTGCGAGAAGGGCAACAAGGCGGAGACCCTGCCCGCCACGAAGTCCTTCCTGAACTACATCGCGAGCGAGGACGGCCAGGGCATCCTCGCCGACGCCGGCTACGCGCCGATCCCCGACGAGATCGCCACCAAGGTCCGCGAGACCATCAAGACCCTCAGCTGACCCCGCGTGCGGGCGGCGGCCCACCGAGGCCGCCGCCCGCACCGTCCGGTGCACCGCCGCCAGCAGCCCCGCACCGCCGTACCGACGTGAACCACCGCCGGTGAGGGGCCCGCAGACCGGAGAATTCCGATGGACATACCCACCACCCCCGCGCCGGGCGCCGTGAGCGCGCCCCCGCAGCCGGGCCCCCCGGCACCACCACCGACGCCCACTCCCGAGCAGCGCCGTCAGGCCCGTGGCGCGACCCGCCCCGGAGACCGGATCTTCCTCGCCCTGTCGCGCGGCTCCGGCATCCTGCTGCTCGTCGTCATGGCGGCCATCGCGGTCTTCCTCGCGTACCGCTCCTCGCTGATCCTCTCGAAGAACGACGGGAACTTCTTCACGTCCTTCGAGTGGACCCCCGAGCTGAACCCGCCCGTCTTCGGCATCGCGGTGCTCGCCTTCGGCACCGTCGTGTCCTCGGTCATCGCGATGGCACTGGCCGTACCGGTCTCCGTCGGCATCGCGCTGTTCCTCACGCACTACGCGCCCCGCCGGGTCCGCGGCCCCATCAGCTACGTCATCGACCTGCTCGCCGCCGTACCGTCGATCATCTACGGCCTGTGGGGCGTCCTCGTCCTGGTGCCGCACCTGAACGGCCTGTTCGGCTGGCTCGACCGGTTCTTCGGCTGGACCGGGATCTTCTCCTGGCAGGGCGGCGCCCCCCGCTCCCTGTTCAGCGTCGGCATCCTGCTGGCCATCATGATCGTCCCGATCATCACCAACGTGAGCCGCGAGGTCTTCCGGCAGGTGCCGCAGGCCCACGAGGAGGCGGCGCTCGCGCTCGGCGCGACCCGCTGGGAGGTCGTGCGCACCGCGGTCCTGCCCTTCGGCCGCTCCGGAGTCATCTCCGCCTCGATGCTGGGCCTGGGCCGCGCGCTCGGCGAGACGATGGCCGTGGCCACCGTGCTCTCGCCGACCTTCGACATCCAGGCGAGCCTCCTGGAGCCGGGCGGCGGCACCTTCGCGCAGAACATCGCGAGCAAGTTCAGCGAGGCGAGCGAGCAGGGCCGCGACGCCCTCATCGCCTCCGGGCTCGTGCTGTTCGTCATCACGCTGCTGGTCAACGGAGCGGCCCGGGCCATCATCGCCCGCCGCAAGGACTACTCGGGGGCCGACGCATGAGCCACACACCCCTCAAGGACCGCCGCCCCGAACAGCCCGCGCCGCCCTCCGCGCTGCGTGGCGCCCGGCTGCCGCACTGGTCCAACTGGGCCGTGGCCGGCGCCTCGGTCGTCCTGGGCTGCCTGATCGGCCTGGCCGCCGGACTCGACTCGAAGGTCCAGTGGGGCCTGATCGCCGCCCTCGTCTTCCTGGCCGGCGGGTACGCCCTCGCCGCCCGCGTCGAAGGACGCAGGCAGGCCAAGGACCGCCTCGTCACGAGCGTCGTGTGGGTCGCCTTCCTGCTGGCCTTCATCCCGCTGGCCTCCCTCGTGTGGGAGACCGTCAAGCGCGGCGTCAAGGTCCTCGACCCGTACTTCCTGACCCACTCGATGGCCAACATCGGCTCCTACGACACCGGCGGCGGCATCTACCACGCCATCATCGGCTCGCTGGAGCAGGTGGGGCTGGCCACCGTCATCGCCGCGCCCATCGGCCTGCTGACCGCCGTCTACCTCGTCGAGTACGGGCGCGGGAAGCTCGCCAGGACCGTCACCTTCTTCGTCGACGTCATGACGGGTGTCCCGTCGATCGTCGCGGGCCTGTTCATCCTGAGCCTGATGCTGCTGTTCGACCTCGAACCCTTCGGGTTCGCCGGGTCCCTCGCGCTCGCCATCCTGATGATGCCGGTCGTGGTGCGCTCCACCGAGGAGATGCTCAAGCTCGTCCCCAACGAGCTGCGCGAGGCCTCCCTCGCGCTCGGCATCCCGAAGTGGCGCACCATCCTCAAGGTGGTCCTGCCCACCTCGATCGGCGGGATCATCACCGGGCTCATGCTCGCGATCGCCCGTATCGCGGGCGAGACCGCGCCCGTCCTGCTGCTGGTCTGGGGCTCCGCCTACATCAACATGGACCCCTTCTCGGGCGGCCAGTCCTCGCTGCCGCTGTACATCTACCAGCAGTACGCGACGAGCAGCGGCTCCGGAGCGGCGTACGACCGCGCCTGGGCGGCGGCGCTCACGCTGATCGCCTTCGTGATGATCCTCAACCTGGCGGCGCGCGGTGTCGCCCGCTGGAAGGCCCCCAAGACCTCCGGTCGCTGAGCGGCGCCGACGCCCTCGCGTCCCGCGCCGTACGCGATCCCCGCCCGCCTCGCGCAGACGACCGGCGGGAAGTCCCGAAAGAAGCAGTGATCCCCATGGCCAAGCGAATCGACGTCAGCGGCCTGACCGCCTACTACGGCTCCCACAAGGCGATCGAGGACATCTCGATGACCGTGGAGCCCCGCTCCGTGACCGCCTTCATCGGCCCCTCCGGCTGCGGCAAGTCCACCTTCCTGCGCACCCTGAACCGCATGCACGAGGTCACCTCCGGCGGCCGCGTCGAGGGCAAGGTACTCCTCGACGACGAGGACCTGTACGGCAGCCACGTCGACCCGGTCGCGGTGCGCCGCACGGTCGGCATGGTCTTCCAGCGGCCCAACCCCTTCCCCACGATGTCGATCTTCGACAACGTGGCGGCCGGCCTCAAGCTCAACGGCTCGTACAAGAAGTCCGAGCTGAACGACGTGGTCGAGAAGTCGCTGCGCGGCGCGAACCTGTGGAACGAGGTCAAGGACCGGCTGAACAAGCCGGGCGCGGGCCTCTCCGGCGGACAGCAGCAGCGGCTGTGCATCGCGCGCGCCATCGCCGTCGAACCGCAGGTCCTGCTGATGGACGAGCCCTGCTCGGCGCTCGACCCGATCTCGACCCTCGCGATCGAGGACCTGATCGGGGAGCTGAAGGAACGCTTCACCATCGTCATCGTCACGCACAACATGCAGCAGGCGGCCCGCGTCTCCGACCGCACCGCCTTCTTCAACCTCTCCGAGGTCGGCCGCCCCGGCCGGCTCATCGAGATCGACGACACCGAGCGGATCTTCTCCAACCCGTCCGTGCAGGCCACCGAGGACTACATCTCGGGCCGCTTCGGCTGAGCCGCCGGGCCGCACGGCCCCCCGACCCCTTCGCGGTGCTGCATGGCGGTGCCACCGCGAGGGAAACGAAGAGCCCGCCCCCGAACCATCCGGGGGCGGGCTCTCGTCCGTCTCGGGCACACGCGGAACGCACGGCGCCGGGCGCGGCCGGGGTCACAGGAAGACGAAGTTCACGATCCAGAAGGCCACCGCGCCGACGATGCCGGCCGCCGGCATGGTGATGAACCAGCCCAGGACGATGTTCTTGGCGACGCCCCAGCGGACCGCGTTGACCCGCTTGGTGGCCCCGACACCCATGATCGCCGAGGTGATCACGTGGGTCGTGGAGATGGGCGCGTGGAAGAGGAAGGCGGTGGTGAACATGATCGAGGCGCCCGTGGTCTCGGCGGCGAAGCCCTGCGGCGGGTCCAGCTCGATGATCTTCCGGCCGAGGGTCCGCATGATGCGCCAGCCGCCCGCGTACGTACCGAGCGACAGCATCAGCGCGCAGGAGATCTTGACCCACACCGGGATCGCGGCGCCCTGGTCCTGGACGTCCGCGATGACGAGCGCCATGACCACGATGCCCATCGTCTTCTGCGCGTCCTGAAGACCGTGACCGAGCGCCATTCCGGCGGCGGAAACGGTCTGCGCTATCCGGAAGCCCCTCTTCGCCTTGTGCGGGTTCGACTTCCGGAAGAGCCACAGGATGGCGCACATCACCAGATAACCGACCACGAGGCCGATCACCGGGGACAGGAACATCGGGACGACGATCTTCTCGACCACCCCGGACCAGATGACCCCGATCCCCCCGGCGAGCGCGGCGCCGACCATCCCGCCGAACAGCGCGTGCGAGGAGGAGGAGGGCAGCCCGAAGTACCAGGTGACCAGGTTCCAGACGACGGCGCCGACGAGCGCCGCGAACAGGATCCACATGCCCTTGTTGCCGTGCGGGGTCTCGATGATCCCCTCACTCACGGTCTTCGCGACCCCGTTGCCGAGGAAGGCCCCGGCCAGGTTCATGACGGCCGCCATCGCGAGCGCCGCCCGGGGCGTCAGCGCCCGGGTGGAGACGGAGGTCGCGATGGCGTTCGCGGAGTCGTGGAAGCCGTTGGTGTAGGTGAAGCCGAACGCGACCAGGACGGTCACGACCAATGCGAAGGTGTCCACCGGGTCAGGACTCCTTGACCGCGATGGTCTCCACCGTGTTGGCGACGTGCTCGAAAGCGTCCGCGGCTTCTTCCAGAACGTCCACGATCTGCTTGAGCTTCAGCACCTCCATCGCGTCGTACTTGCCGTTGAAGAGGTGGGCGAGCAGTTTGCGGTGGATCTGGTCCGCCTGGTTCTCCAGGCGGTTCACCTCGATCCAGTACTCGGTGAGATTGTCCATCGTGCGCAGATTGGGCATGGCCTCGGCGGTGAGTTCCGCGGCCCGGTTCAGCACCTCGATCTGCTGCTCGACGCCCTTGGGGAGTTCATCGACCTGGTAGAGCACGACCAGATCGACCGCCTCCTCCATGAAGTCCATGATGTCGTCGAGCGAACCGGCGAGGGTGTAGATGTCCTCGCGGTCGAAGGGCGTGATGAACGAGGAGTTCAGCTGGTGGAAGATGGCGTGGGTCGCATCGTCCCCGGCGTGTTCCGCGGCCCGCATGCGCTCAGCGATCTCGGCCCGAGCGGTGGGGTCCGCCCCGAGCAGTTCCATGAGGAGCTTCGAGCCCGTGACGATGTTGTCCGCGGATGCGGCGAACATGTCGTAGAAGCTCGTCTCCCTGGGGGTCAGACGAAAACGCACGTGGGGTCCTCGGGGTCCTCTGGATTCGGTCAGGCTGATGCTAGGCGCATCATCCGGCCACGGCTAACCGGCTTTCCCAGTGTCGCCCATCGGGCACAGTGATCAGCACAGGGCCCTTCAGCGGACGGAGAATTGGGTACGATATACCCACTAGGGGTATATCGACAGGGCGTTCCGGGCTGTTCCACACTGGCCCCAGCACCCCCGAGCCCCCGGGTACGGGACCTCGGCCACCGAGCACGCCGGACCCCGGCGCGGCTCAGTCACGGCACATCTCACACCGGGAGGACGCGATGACGACCACCGAGGCCGGCGCGACGGCGCCCGAAGCGCCCTCCGTGCACGGGTACCACGACCACAAGCAGGAGCACCTCAAACGACTGCGCCGGATCGAGGGCCAGATCAGGGGCCTGCAGCGCATGGTCGAGGAGGACGTCTACTGCATCGACATACTCACCCAGGTCTCGGCGTCCACGAAGGCGCTGCAGTCCTTCGCGCTCCAGCTCCTGGAGGAGCACCTGCGGCACTGCGTCGCCGACGCGGCCCTCAAGGGCGGCGACGAGATCGACGCGAAGGTCGAGGAGGCCACCAAGGCCATCGCCCGGATGCTGCGCACCTGAGCGCAGGGCACCACCAAGGCCGTCGCCGGGACAGAGCGCGCCTGAGCGCAGGCCACCGAGGCCGTCGCCGGGATGCGGCGCACCTGAGCACGGGGACCGCGTTCCTCGGTGGCGGGTCGAAGCGGTCGCGTGGCACCTGCCGACAGAGGGAAACCGTCCGGCCCTCAGCCCCGGCCCTGGTCCTGGTCCTGGTCCTGGTCCTGGTCCTGGTCCTGGTCCTGGTCCTGGTCCTGGTCCTGGTCCTGGTCCTGCTCTTGGTCCCCTTGCCCGCGGCTCCCCCGGCCTCCGCGGTCTCCCCGCTCTCTCCGGTCCCCGCTCCGGTCACGGTCCTCGGACCGCTCGTCGCGGCTACGGCCCGGTCGTACGTCGAGGAGTTCGTCGATGCGGTCGGGGCTCAGCCGGTCCTCGTGGGCCGTCGCCGCCGCGATCATCAGCTCCCCGCACAGTTCGATCTCCGCGAGGGCCACGAGATCCTGCACCGCCGAACCGGTCATCACCGTCACCGTGCCCTCCCCCTTCCCGACCCGTTCACGACTCAGCCGGTTATCCAGGGTAGGGAGCGGCGTACGCCCCGCGCATGGCACGGACGGACCATTTCCGGGTCATACGCCCCCGGCGCACACCCCCCACCCGGGTGGCACGGGAAGCACGGCGGGGGCCATGGGGCGCACTACTCGTCGGCGATCCGCCCGGTGTAGATGTCGCCCGCCGCCGGCAACCCGACCACGGGGGCAGGGCCGAAGTCGAACAGCAGCGTGGTCGAGGCGACCGACAGCGCCCGGCGCGGGGCGGCACCGGCCGAGGCGGAGGCCCCGGGAGCGCCCGACCGCTCCGCGCCTCCCGCACCCTCCGCGGCGTCCCGCACCGCGAACCGGTGGCGGACCTTGCGCAGCAGCCCCTGTTCGTCCAGGTACGCGTCGAAGGGCACCGAGCGGCGCGCGAAGCCCCGCGCGGCCGACTCCAGCGTCGCGCGGTCGGCCCCCTCCAGCGCCGCCGCGGCCCTGAGCAGGTCGACGGTCCCCCGGTAGTGCCGCACCCGGGTCCCCGCCAGGTCCTCCGTGCCGACGTACGTCACGCGCCCGGCGCCGCGCAGCAGCCCGGCCGCGAGCAGCGGATCGGTCGCCCCGCCGGTGACCAGGTTCCCGTCGGGCAGCCCCGAGGTGTCCACCCGCACCCATTTGTCCGCGGGGACGCCCTCGCCGCGGTTCTTCATGTAGAGCGCCCCGGGGGCGAGGAGTTCCTTCACCGGCCGGTGCTCGCGCACCCCGGAGACGTCCCTCGGCAGCAGGACGGTCAGCTCGGCCCGCCGCCCCGCGAAGTCGTAACGGCCCCGGCTGCGGATCGTGACCCGGGTGCCGCCCGAGTCGACCTCCATCGCGGTGCGGGTGCCGGCCCCCTCGGCCTTCGTCAGGCGGTCCGCGGCGCCCCGCACGCGGGCCAGCGCCTCGCCCGCGTCGGGCTCCTGGGCCGCCCCGGCCCCGCCGCATCCGCCGAGCACCGCCGTCAGCCCGAGCACCGCGAGCAGCGCCTGCCCCGCGCCCGCCGCTCGCCGCCGCTGCCGGTGCGCCGTCATCGTCCGTCCACTCCCTGGGCTTGTGTCTCTCTCTTAACGAGAGGTACCCGGGCTCGTCACGCGAAGGACGGCGACGGCTCTCACGGCCGGAGTTACGGTGGCGGGGTGGCGCAGCAGGAGCAAACAGAACGAACAGGACCTGAAGAACACCGCACGACTACGGTCGAAAACGGACACTTCTGTGTGGCGGAGTGCGTGTGCGGCTGGCACGGACCCGCCCGCAGAGCCCGTTCCCGGGCCCGCTCGGACGCGGCCGGACACCTGACCGAACTGTCCGTCGCGCCGGGTTCCTAGGTTCCGGGGCACGGGCCCGGAGGTTCCGGGGCACGGGCCCGGAGGTTCCGGCGGGGGACGGGTCCGGACGGACGGGACCCCGGCGGCCCTCAGGCAGCCAGGTCGCGGTCGTCCTCCGGGGGGACGGTGCGGGCCGCTCCCGGCCGCTCGCCCTCGCCCTCCGCCGCACGCCCGCCGCCCTCGCCCGTCGCGGCCCGGCGCCCGGGGCCGGCCCACACGAGCCCGCCGAGCCGGCCCGCGCGTCCGACCGCCCGCAGTACGGGGGTGAGCAGCGCGGTCGCGACCGGGGACAGCAGCAGGGCCACCGCCGTCGCCAGGGCGAAGCCGCCGATGACGTCGGTCGGGTAGTGCACGCCCATGTAGACCCGGCACGCCCCCTCCAGCAGGGCCACCCCGATGGCGGCCAGGCCCAGCTTGCGGTGGGCGAGGAAGAGACCGACGCCGACGGCCATGGTGAGCGTCGCGTGGTCGCTCACGAAGGAGTAGTCGTTCTTGCCGTCGACGAGCACGTCGAGGCCGCGGTGGTCGACGAAGGGGCGGGGCCGCTGCACGAAGCCCCGGATCGGGATGTTCACGAGGACCGCCACCCCGGCGGCGAGCGGCGCCCACAGCACGGCGGCCACGGAGGAGGCCGCGTCGTCGAGGCTGCCGCGGCGCCGCACGCCCCACCAGCACCACAGCACGAGCAGGACGGAGGCGAGCAGCAGCCCGTACTCACCGGCGTACTCCATGAACCGGTCGACCCAGCCGGGCGTCGAGTCGGTGAGCCCGTTGATGTCGAACAGCAGGCTGACGTCGGGGTTCGACCCGGAGGTGTCGAGTCCAGCCATCGTGCTGCGGCCCCTTGTCTTTCGTCCCGGGACGCACAGGTCGCACGTCCCTCACCAACCCCCGTGGCCGGCACCGCCGCGCCGCACGCGCGCACCTGTCCAGAACAGGAAACGCCCGACCCCTGCCCCGCCGTTCCGCTCTCCACCGAATGATCACGCAGACGTTATCGAAGAGAGACGGGTCCCCCCAGCTCAGGGGGTGGCTCGCACGGAGCGCACAGGTGCACCGGGGGGCGCGTCGACGCCTTCCGGACGGCCGTGCGGCCGGCCCAGGGCCAGGGACGCGCGGGAGGCCACCGAGGCCCCCGTGGGCGCGGATGTGGGCGTGGGCACGGGGGCCTCGGTGGCCTGCCCGCCCTGAGGCGCGGCAAGAGCCTGGCCCGCGTCGCCCGCGTCGCCCGCGTCCCCGGCGTCGCCCGCGTCCGGCTGCGTGGAGGCGTCCCCGTCCGGCGCCGCGGCGGCGCGGTCGACGGGCCGTCCGGTCTCCCGGTCCTCGGGCTTGTCGGTGGGCAGCGCCTCGGCCCCGCCCTGGGTGACCCGGGTGGCACCGAAGTAGTCCGGGGTGTCGACCGGGTCGAAGCGGATGACGGCCCCGGTCCGGGGCGCGTCGATCATGTAGCCGCCGCCGACGTAGATCCCGACGTGCCGGATGGCCCGGGAGTCCCGCAGGTCGTCGGAGAAGAACACGAGGTCGCCGGGGAGCAGCTCGGCGCGGGCCGGATGCGGGCCCGCGTTGTACTGGTCGTTGGCGACGCGGGGCAGCTCGACCCCGACCGTCGCGTACGCGGCCTGGGTGAGCCCCGAGCAGTCGAAGCGCCCGCCCTGGCCCGCCGTCCCGGTCCCGCCCCACAGGTAGGGGGTGCCGAGCTTCTTCTGCGCGTAGTAGATGGCGGCCGCCGCCTGCCGCGAGGGCGCGACCCGGCCGACGGGCTTCGCGAAGCTCTCCTCCAGGTTCCGGATGATCTTCACGTAGTTCTGGGTCTCGCGGTACGGGGGGACCCCGCCGTACTTGATCACCGCGTAGGAGCCGGCGTTGTAGGCGGCCAGCATGTTGCTGGTGATGTCGCCGGGGACGTCCTTCACGTACGAGGCGAGTTCGCAGTCGTAGCTCGCGGCGGAGGGGATGGCGTCGGCCGGGTCCCACACGTCGCGGTCCCCGTCCCCGTCCCCGTCCACGCCGTGCGCGGACCAGGTGCCGGGGATGAACTGGGCGATGCCCTGCGCGGCGGCCGGGCTCCGCGCCCGCGGGTTCCAGCCGCTCTCCTGGTACAACTGCGCGGCGAGCAGCGCCGGGTTGATGGCCGGGCAGAGGTTGCCCCACTTCTGCACGATCGGCTGGTACGAGGCGGGCACGGCGCCCTTCGCGAGCCCGACGGCCCGGCCCGCCCCGCCCGAGGCGAGGTTGCCGGCGGCGACGAGGGTGCCGACGACGAGCAGCGCCACGAAGCCCGCACCGAGCAACGCGACGACCCCACCGGCCAGCCAGTACTTCCGCACCCCTCAACTCTCCCCCACCCGAGCGCCCCGCACCGGACTTTTCCCGACCCCCCGTGTCGCCTGCGCCCCGTTCCTGACCTCACGTCACCTCAGCTTCACCCCGGCCCCCTTCCTCCCGCGACCCCCCGGGCACGCCGCCCGTCGAATTCCAGCCAGACCGCCACACCGGCAGGCCGGGAACACATGTACGAGGAATATGCGGACGCCCCGTCAGGTCATCTGACCGCGCGTCACCCACACGACGGACACGCGCCCCTGCGGCGCACCTCATTGCCCGGCGTCACCCTCCGTGATACACAGAGTTACCGTACGCATCTTCGGATCCGGGTCCCGCAGCAGGCCGCCACGGAGGGTGATCCAGAGGGGCGACGCGAAACTCGCCAACAAATGACGCCAAGTCGACAGGCACAGGCGCCGGAGTCGGCGACAATGAGCGAGACCTCTGCGCTGGTGCAGAGGGTGTGGAACAACCCGTTAGGGGCGGTGAGTTACATGCTTATGGCAGCCGAAAAGGGCGATATCACCACGATCATCGGCGGGATCGCCCCGGACTGGGGCCCCTTCGGGAGCCTGGGCAACGAGGCACGCGTGATGATCCAGGTCGTCATGGCCTTCGCGATCATCCTGTGCCTCGCGATCGCCATCTGGGGCGCGGCAAAGCAGCGCATCGGCGCGACAGCCCTCCGGGACACCTTCAGCGCCGAGCAGGGCAAGGGACTGATCATCGCCGGACTGACCGGCGTCTTCATCATCGGCTCGCTCGGCACCGTGTTCACCATCGTGTACGGCATGGCCGTCTAACCGGCGGCGGAGCACGCCCGGGGCCTCGGGGGCACCCCACGTGCACCCCGCGTCCCCCTGTCCCCGCGTGCACCACGGCCGAGGTTGCGTTTCCCTGATGTCCAGTCACCACACCCCGCGCGAACACCCGCTGACGCGGCTACCTTCGTACTACGCGGTTCACCGAGAGGCCGAGGGAGCGCAGCCGGGATGAGCATGGGCGACGATCACGAGTACGGCAGCCGGCCGCCCCTCTCCGACGACTACGGCGGCACCGGCCAGACCCGCACCCGCATGCCCGACCGGGCCGGCCCGGTGCAGAACGCGGCGGGCCGCCGCCCCTCGCGCGGCCTCGTCCTGCTGGCCGCCGTCGTGGCCCTCCTCATCGCCGCGATCGCGTTCGCGAACCAGGGCGGCGGCGAGGACGACAACTCCTCGGACAGCCCCGGAGCGGCGGCCCCCGCGACCGACCCGACGGCCCCCTCCGGCAACCGCCCCACCACCCGGCCGAAAACCACGACGGGCATCCCGACGGGCTTCGCCCACTCGAAGGAGGGGGCGCAGAGCGCGGCGGCGAACTACGCGGTCAGCCTCGTGTCGGCGGACATCCTGAAACCGGACCGGCGCGAGCAACTCGTCAAAGACCTCTTCGTGGCGGACCGCGGACAAGCGCTCAGAGAACAGTTCGACAAGGCCTACACCCCCGACTTCCTCGCGAAGATCGGCCTGGACGCCGACGGGAACGCCGCGTCCGGCCAGACCTACGTCTCCCGCACCCTGCCCATCGGCACCAAGGTTCCCGCGTACTCGGAGTCCGCGGCCACCGTGGAGGTCTGGTGCACGGGGGTCTTCGGCACAGCGGCCGCGGACAGCACCAACCCGGTCACCAGCGACTGGTTCACCATGACCCTGAAGCTGCGCTGGGAGAACGAGGCCTGGAAGGTCGACAGCTTCTCCCAGAAGAGCGGACCCGCGCCCGTGAACGGCGACAACAAGGTCTCCACCGCCGACGAGATCGCCAAGGCTGTCGAGGAGTACGGAGGGTTCACCTATGCTCGGTAGCCCACATCGAGGCCGGGGCGCCCGCCTCGCGGCCCTCGCGACGTCCGTCCCCGCGGTTCTGCTCCTGTTCGCGACACGGGCCCAGGCAGCGCCCAAGGACAACTGCGACCTCATCGTCGGCCCCGCCAAGTCCTACTGCGAACGCGACGACGGCTCCTCCGGTTCCTCCGGCGACAAACCCAGCATCCTCCCCGACACCCTCGACCCCGTAGCCTCCCTCGCCAAAGGCTGTGCCGACGCCGCCTCCTGGACCGTCGAGAAGCTCTCGGACGCCGTCAAGGACACCGCGAACGTCGACTTCACCAACCCCAAGTTCCTCCAGCAGTACGCCGTCGTGTTCGCCGCCTCCACCGTCCTCACGCTGATCCTGTGGCTGCTGGCCGTCGCCAAGCGGGCCGTGCGCGGCGTCCCGGTCACGACGGCGATCAGTGAGGCCATCGGCTTCCTGTGGCTGACCGTCCTGGCCTCCGCCTTCACCCCGCTCATCCTCTACACCGTCGTCTCCGCGACCGACGGCGTCACCGCGGTCCTCGCCAGATCCACCGGCGGCCAGACCGACGTGTTCTTCGGCTCCTTCTCCAAGGCCCTCAACAAGGGCGACGACATCGGCGGCGGACCGATCATGCTGATCGTCGTCTCCCTCGTGTCGATCCTCGCCGCCGGCGTCCTGTGGCTGGAGCTCGTGATCCGCGCCGCCCTGCTCTACGTCGGCGCCCTCCTCGGCACCGTCGTCTACGCGGGGCTCGTCGACAAGAACATGTGGGGCCACGTACGGCGCTGGGCCGGCGTCATGATCGCGGTGATCCTCGTGAAACCCGTCATCGTGATCGTCCTCGGCCTCGCCGGGGCCCTCGCGGGCGGTGACGGGCCGAACGCGTTCTCCGCGGTCGTCTCCGGCCTCGCGATCATCCTGCTGGCGATCTTCGCGAGCGCCATGATCTACCGGTTCGTCCCCGGCTTCGGCGACGAACTCGTGGCCTCCCGCGGCAACCGCATCCAGCAGGGCGCGGAGAGCCGCGCCGCGGCCGTCCTCTCCTCCCCCGCCTCCCTCCTCTCCCAGGGCATCAAGACCCACAGCAGCCGCAACTCCGGCGGTGGAGGCGGCGGCGAGGGCGGGGGTGGCGGCGGCCAGTCCAAGGCCCCCAACCCGGCCGGCGGCGGCATCGCCGCGCACGGCAACCGCGGTGGCGGCTCCGGAGGTGGCGGCGCGACCGCCGCCGCCCCCGCGCCCCGCTCCGCCACCGGCACTCCGCACGCCGCGAACCGGGGCGGATCAGGATCAGGCAACAAAAGCACCGGAGGTGAGGGGCGTTGACGACCCCGTCCCCAGCGTTCGCGCCCCGCCGTACGTATCTGATCGGCCGGGCCAGGCCCAACGCCGTCATCGGCCGCAACCGGGAGACCGGCGAGATCGCCCTCATCATCGCGGGCGCCTTCGTCGGCATGATGTGCGGGCTCCTCGTGCCCGTACTGGCGCTGCGGCTCGTCCTCCTCATGGGCTTCCCGCTCATCGCGCTCGCCGCCGTCTACGTCCCGTACAAGCGCCGCACCTTCTACAAGTGGTACGAGATCAACCGCTCGTACAAGCGGATGCAGCGCAGCGGCGCCGCCTACCGTTCCACCGCGCCCGAGGCCGGGGTGCGCCTCGACGGGCGGGAGGTCGAGATCGGCCCGCCCCCGGGCATCGGCCGCATCAGCTGGCTCGCCGCCCCCTTCGGCCCCGACGAGATCGCCGTACTCCTGCACGCGGACCGCAAGACGGTCACCGCCGCCATCGAGATCGAGGGCCCCGGCGTGGGGCTGCGCGACTCCGAGGACCAGGAGGCGCTCGTCGACCGCTTCGGGACGCTCCTCAAGCACGTCGCGAACGGCGACGGCTTCGTCACCCGCATCCAGATGCTCGCCCGCACCCTGCCCGCCGACCCCGACGCGCACGCCAAGGACGTCGCCCAGCGCGGCGACCAGCGCGCCCCGCTCTGGCTCCAGGACAGCTACGAGCAGCTCCAGTCGATGGTGTCGACCTCCAGCGAGCAGCACCGCGCCTACCTCGTGGCCTGCATGCACTTCAACCGCGAACTGGCCGCCGAGGCCAACGCGATGGCCCGCGCCGCCCGCCCGCAGGGCGGCCGCAAACTGGACCGCGACGCGGGTCTCGCGATCGTCATGGCCCGCGAGCTGACCGACATCTGCTCACGGCTCCAGGAGGCCGACATCCGGGTGCGCCAGCCGCTCGGCCAGGGCCGGCTGTCCTCCCTCGTGCACTCCATGTACGACCCGGACCACCCCATCGACCACCTCCAGGCCATGACCAAGCGCAACGCCTGGCCCGCCGAGCTGGACGCGACGCAGGCCACGTACCTCCAGGCGAAGACCCGCGAGTCCTCGACCCGCGAGCCGTGGTGCCACGCCACGGCCTGGGTCAAGGAGTGGCCGATGACCCCGGTCGGCGTGAACTTCCTCGCCCCGCTCCTCGTCCACACCCCCGACGTCATCCGCACCGTCGCCGTGACGATGGACCTGGAGCCGACCGAGATCGCGATCGAGCGGATGCTGACGGAGAAGACCAACGACGACGCGGAGGCGAGCCGCGCCGCGAAACTCAACCGCACCGTCGACCCGCGCGACATGGCCGCGAACAACCGTCTCGACCAGCGCGGCGAGGACCTCGCGAGCGGCGCCGCCGGCGTCAACCTCGTCGGCTACATCACGGTGTCCTCGCGCGACCCCGAGTCCCTCGCCCGCGACAAGCGCACGATCCGGGCCTCGGCCGGGAAGTCCTACCTGAAGCTGGAGTGGTGCGACCGCGAACACCACCGCGCCTTCGTCAACACGCTGCCGTTCGCGACCGGCATCCGCCGCTAGGCACTCAGCCGCGAGGCACCCGCCGCTAGGAGGCACGCCAGATGAAGGACCCGCTGACACTCTTCACCGACGCCTTCACCGGTTTCCTGTTCGGGAAGGTGGAGACGACCCGGCTGCCCGTGCGCACCTCCACGGGCCAGGCCCAGGCCGTGTACCTGCCCACCGCCGCGCCCGGCCTCGGCGACTCCGGGGTGATCATCGGACGCGAGGTCTACAGCGGCAAGGGCTACATCTACGACCCGTTCCAGCTGTACGGGCAACAGCTGCCCGCCCCGCACTGGCTCGTCCTCGGTGAGTCCGGCAACGGGAAGTCGGCGCTGGAGAAGACGTACGTCCTGCGCCAGCTGCGCTTCCGCGACCGGCAGGTCGTCGTCCTCGACGCGCAGGGCGAGGACGGCGTCGGCGAGTGGAACCTCGTCGCCTCCGAGCTGGGCATAACGCCGATCCGCCTCGACCCGACGGCCGCGCTCGACATGGGCATCAGGCTCAACCCGCTGGACCCGGCGATCACCACGACGGGGCAGCTCGCCCTGCTGCGCACCATCATCGAGGTCGCGCTGGGCCACGGTCTGGACGAACGTTCCGGCTTCGCCCTGAAGGTCGCGCACTCCTACGTCCACGAGACGATCCGGGACCGGCAGCCGGTCCTGACCGACATCGTGGAGCAGCTGCGCCACCCTGAACCGGAGTCGGCCGAGGCCATGAACGTGGCCCTGGACGACGTACGCGCCTGGGGCCTGGACGTGGCCCTCGTCATCGACCGCCTCGTGGACGGCGACCTGCGCGGCATGTTCGACGGGCCGACGACGGTCGGCATCGACCTGGACGCGCCGCTCATCGTGTTCGACCTGTCCCACATCGACCGCAACAGCATCGCGATGCCCATCCTCATGGCGATCGTCGGCGTGTGGCTGGAGCACACCTGGATCAGGCCGGACCGCAAGAAGCGCATCTTCCTCGTCGAGGAGGCCTGGCACATCATCAACAGCCCCTTCGTCGCACAGCTCTTCCAGCGCCTGCTGAAGTTCGGCCGCCGGCTCGGCCTGTCCTTCGTCGCCGTCGTCCACCACCTCTCGGACGTCGTGGACGGGGCGGCCGCCAAGGAGGCCGCGGCGATCCTCAAGATGGCCTCGACCCGCACGATCTACGCCCAGAAAGCCGACGAGGCCCGCGCCACGGGCCGCGTCCTGGGGCTGCCACGCTGGGCGCAGGAGATCATCCCGACGCTGACCCCGGGCATCGCGGTGTGGGACGTCAACGGCAACGTCCAGGTCGTCAAGCATCTCGTCACGGAGGCGGAGCGCCCGCTCGTCTTCACGGACCGCGCGATGACGGAGACCTCGGCGGAACGCGACCAGATCTCCGCCGAACTGCGCGCCGCCGAGCAGGAGGCGGAGGAACGCGCGGCCTTCATGGAGGCGCAGCTCAAGGCGGCCGCCGAGTCCGAGTCGACGGTCGCATGACGGAACGCGGCGCCGGGCGCGCGCCGCGAGCAGCGGGGAAGCGACGGGGAGCAGGCACATGAACGAGCAACGCAAGCCGTCGTCCGGCGGGGCCGGCCAGGCCCGTTCCACCGTGTCGGACGGCCTGCTGCTCGGCGTCCTCGGCCTGATCCTCGGCGTGACCGTCCTCGTGTGGATCGCGACCGGTCTCGCGGCGCTCCTGGCACACGGCGACTGGCCGGCGGCCGTGAGCTTCACGCACACCCCGCAGGCGCTGCGCCGCCTCCTCCAGTCCCCGCAGGACCTCCCCGCGGCCTGGCCGGACGCCCCGAAGGGCTCCCTGTCGGGCTACGGCCTGTTCTGGGGCCTCCTCCTGGGCCTGTTGATGGTCCTCGCGGTCCTCGCCGTGTTCGTCCTCGGCACGGCGGCCCGCTGGCGCGCGCGACGCCGCACCCCGGCCGCCACCACGCCACACGCCCGGGCACAGGAACCTGAACGCGCACCGCGCACGGTCGCCCTGGAGAAGGAACCGGACCACGAGACGCCGAGGCCGACACCGAGGCCGAGTCCGACAGGGACGCCGACGCCGCCGGTGACTCCCCCGGAGCGGGAAGAGCCCTCGCCCCCGGCGGACGTCCCGGCCGCGGCCGTCCCGTTCCCGGCGCCGCGCGGCCCGCTGTTCCTCGGCCCGCCCGGCGACCGCGCCCCGGTGGCGATCGAGGCGGTACGGGACGCGGAGGGCGCCGCACTCGTCGTCACCTCGGACCCGGCGGTGTGGGAGGAGACGAGGGACGCCCGCGCGAAGCTCGGCCCGGTCCTCGTCTACGACCCCTCGCACCTGTGCGACACCCCGGCGCGGCTGCACTGGTCCCCGTCCGCGGGCTGCGTGGACCGTACGACGGCGGCGCACCGCGCGACGGCCCTGCTGGCCCCGGTACGCCCGGCCTCACTGCTCGACGCGGCGACGGCGGACACGGCGGAGACCCTGCTGCGCTGCTTCCTGCACGCGGCGGACGTCGACGGCCGCCCGTTCAAGCACGTGCACCGCTGGGCCCAGGGCAACCAGCTCCAGGACGCGGTACGCATCCTGCGCACGCACCCGGCGGCGACCTCGGGCACGGCCGGCGAACTGGAGTCGGCGCTCACCGCGTATCCGGAACGCCGCGACCTGGCGCAGAAACTGACGGCGCGCGCCCTGTCCGCCCTCTCCTCGGTCCACATCCGGGAGTCCTGCGTCCCGAACCGAACCGATACCGCCTCGGTGGAGTCGTTCCTCGCCGAGGAGGGAACACTGTATGTGGTGGGCGAATCCATCGAGGACCCCAAGTCCCGTCCCGGCGCCATGCCTTTGCACACGGCACTGGCCTCCAGCGTGGTCGAGCACGGCCGCCGCATGGCCGCACGGTCATCCTCCGGCCGGCTCGACCCACCACTGACGCTGGTGCTGGACGACGTCGCGGCGGTCGCCCCCCTGCCCCAGCTCCCCGAACTGCTGGCCTCCGGCCCGGCCCTGGGCCTGCCGACGCTCGCCCTGCTCCGCTCCCGCGAACAGGCCCGCGCCCGCTGGCCCCACGCGGAGCTACCGGCCTGAGCGGGGCGGGTCCTCCTCGGTCCTGAGCCCTCAGCCCTCAGCCCTTCCGCACGTATTCCAGCTCGTTGCCGTGGTCGCCGACGACGCGGACGCCGGTGGGGACGAAGCCGAGCTTGCGGTACGCCGCGGCGGCCCGCCCGTTGTCCTCGTGCACGAACAGCCGGATCCGACGCACCCCGATGCCGGTGGCCCAGTCGACGGCGGCCCGGAACAGCCCGCCCAGGAGCCCGGTGCCGCGCTGCCCGGGCCGTACGTAGACGCCCACGATCTGCACCTGGCGTTCTTCGACGGGGTTGCCGAAGAAGTCCAGCCCGCCGGCGTCCTCGACGATGCCGGTGACGGTGCCCACCCAGTTCTCCTGGGCGTCGACGGCCACGAACTGCCGGCTGGCGAGCCCGGTCGAGCTGCGGGCGGCACGGTCCTTCCAGAACACGTCGGGCCGCGCGAGGGCCTCCTCCGTGGTCTCCAGGAACGCGAGGTGTGCGACGGGGTCCTGGAGGGCGGCGAGCCGCAGCTCCTTGACCTTCCGCCACTCCTCGGCACGAATGGGCCGTATCTCGTACGGCGACTGCTGATCCATGACGCGAATTTACTCGAAGGGGTCCGGAACGCGGAAAAGCCCCGCACCATAAAGGTGCGGGGCTTCCCCAGCAAAAATTGTTCGGCGGCGTCCTACTCTCCCACAGGGTCCCCCCTGCAGTACCATCGGCGCTACGAGGCTTAGCTTCCGGGTTCGGAATGTAACCGGGCGTTTCCCACGTGCTATAACCACCGAAACACTATGAAACACATCAACCGCACCACCCCGTGACCAAACCGGGTGGGGTTGTTCGTGGTTTCAGAACCAACACAGTGGACGCGAGCAACTGAGGACAAGCCCTCGGCCTATTAGTACCGGTCAACTCCACCCCTCACAGGGCTTCCATATCCGGCCTATCAACCCAGTCGTCTACTGGGAGCCTTACCCTCTCAAGGAGGTGGGAACACTCATC